>JBASWX010000716.1:0-5115 GCA_049276695.1 Planctomycetota bacterium | reverse complement strand
GCCGCCAGGACCGCCGGGACCGCCGGGACCGCGGCGACCACCGCCGTCGCGACCGCCGCGACCGGGCCCATCGCGGCCCTCGGAACTGCGGCGACCCTGCGCCTGCCGGTTGCGCACGTCGTCGGCGGCGGTGCGCTGCGCATCGCGCAGCGTCGCCTCGTCGCACTGCTTGCGCCCTTCCATGATCGCCTCGGACAGCTTGCCGAGCACCAGCTGCACCGAGCTCATCGCGTCGTCGTTGGCGGGGATCACGATGTCGGCGAGCGACGGATCGCAGTCGGTGTCGAGCACGCAGACGACCGGCACGTTCATGCGCTTGGCCTCGCGCATCGCGTTGTCCTCGCGCCGCGGGTCGACCACGATCAAGGCACCCGGCAGCCCGTGCAGATCACGCACGCCTTCGAGGTTGCGGCGGATGCGCTTCATCTCGCGGCGCATCGTCGACTGGTCCTTCTTCTTGTACTTCTCGATGCCGCCCGAGGTCTCGAGCTGCTCGAGCTCGAGCAGGCGCGCGAGGCGCTCGCGCACGGTCGCAAAGTTCGTGAGCGTGCCGCCGATCCAGCGTTCGGTCACCGGCGGCATGCCGCACTTCTTGGCCTCGGCCTCGACCACCGGCCGGATCTGCTTCTTGGTGCCGAGGAACATGATCTGCATCCCGGTCGCCGCCACGTGCCGCAGGAAGTGCGTCGCGCGGTACAGGCCGCGGATCGTCTCCTCCAGGTTGATCACGTGGATCTTGTGGCGCTTGCCGTGGATGTACGGCTTCATCTTCGGGTTCCACCGGCTGGCCTGGTGGCCGTAGTGGACGCCGGCGTCGATCAGTTCTTGGGCGGTTACGAGCGGCACGTGGAGGGTCCTTGCCTGGTCAGGTCTTGCCGGGGTGGCGTGGTTCGCGCGCCGGGCCGGACGGCCCGCCGTGCTTCGCCGACCGGTTGCGATCGGGGGCGAGGATGATAGGGACGACCGCACCGCCGTCAAGGTTGGCGCGGCGCCATCGGCACCTCGTCGCGACCGCGATGCGCGGCGCGGCGACGCGCGCCGGCACCCTTCCGCAGCGGACGGTTCCCGCTAGACTGCCACCGGTCGCTCGCAGGACGACGCCCGCGGCACCGCGACCGGCCCTTCCCCCTCGGACCTGCACCCCGACCGCCTTGGCGAGCCTGCGCCCCACTTCCGCATCCCCCCTGGCCCAAGCCCAGCCGGCGGCCGAAACTGCGGCCATGCCCGGCGAGGCCGAACGACCCGCGGACGGCGCCGCCACCAGGGTGGTGCTGGTGATGAACCACAACCGGGACCCGCTGGGCGAACTGCCGCAGGCGCTGGCGCGCGCCGGCCTCGAGGTCCTGGTCGCCGATTCGCTGGCGCAGAGCCATCGCCTGTGCGAACAGGCGCGGCCGGACGCGGTCGTGCTCAACCCGCTGGTGCTGTGCGCCGGCGGTGTCGAACTGGAACTGCTGGCCAGCCTGCAGCGCGACGACGACCCGGTGCCGGTGATCCTGATGATCGACGACCTGCAGGCGCTGGCCGAGGCCCAGCAGCTGCGGCTGCCGTTCCGCGATTTCGTGCTGAAGCCGGTTGGCACCGCGGAGTGCGTGCACCGCGTCGAGCTGGCGCTGCGCACGCAGCAGAGCCTGCGGCAGCTGCACCACCGCGCCCGCGCGCTGGAGAGCCAGGTCAGCATCGACTTCAAGACCGGCTTGCTGTCGGAACGCAACATGCGCGCGACGCTCGAACGCGAATGGAAGCGCGCGCAACGCCACCAGAACCCGCTGTCGCTGCTGCTGATCGACGTCGACAACTTCAAGGCGGTCAACGACTCGACCGAGTACGCGTTCGGCGACGAGGTGCTGCGCCGCGTCGCCGACGCGCTGAAGCACAACGTGCGCGAGACCGACTTCGCGGCCCGTTTCGGCGGCGACGAGTTCTGCGTGCTGCTGCCGCAGACCAGCCCCGCGGAAGCGGTGCAGACCGCGGTGCGCATCTGCGCGCGCATCGCCAGCCTCGCGGTGCAGAAAGGCTCCTGGCACCGCCAGATCACCGTGTCGATCGGCGTCGACAGCTACGACGGCCGGAGTCCGAGCAGCGTCGACCAGCTGCGCCGCAACGCCAACCGCGCGCTGCTCGAGGCCAAGCGCCGCGGCAAGAACCAGGTCTCGTTGCACTCCGGCAGCGAAGTCGCGCAGTGAGCTGCCGGCTCCGCCCGGCGAACGACGTTCACGCCGCCGGCAGCACGACGTGCACGCGGAAGCCCTCGCCGGGGCGCGAGTCGACGGTGATCTCGCCGCCGTGGTTGCGCACGATCGAGTAGCAGATGAACAGGCCGAGCCCGCTGGCGTCGGGACGGTCCTTCTGGCTGAAGAACGGGTCGAACACGCGGCCGAGCAGTGCTTGATCCATGCCCGGGCCATCGTCGTCGACGTGCAGGTGCACGCGGCCGCCTTCGGCGTGCGCGCGCACCGCGATCGTGCCGCCGCCGCCGCGCGCCTCGAGCGCGTCGAGCGAGTTGATCAGCAGGTTCAGCATCACCTGCTGGATCTCGTGCTGGTCGCCGTGCACCTGCGGCAGGCCGTTCGGTACATCGACCTGCAGCTTCACCCGCGCCTTGCCGAGCCGGTGCTCGACCAGCGCCCGGGCGCCATCGACCGCCGAGCCGATCGCGAATCGGCCCGACGCCGCCGGCCGCGGCGAGAAGTCGAGCAGGCGGGAGGCGGTCCGGGCGATGCGCTGCAGCCCGTCCTGGACCAGTTGCAGGTAGACGCGCTGCTTCTCGGGCAGGTCCTTCTGCTGCAGCAGGCGCAGCACCGCGTTCTGCATGCCGCCGATCGGATTGTTGATCTCGTGCGCGACGCCGGCGGCCAGCGTGCCGATCGTCGCCAACCGCGAGCTCGACACCAACGCGCGCTCCTTCTGCCTGGTCGCCTCGACCGCATCGCGCACCGCCTGCTCGAGCGTGCGGGTGTGGTCGGCGACCTCCTGCGCCATCTTGTTGAACGTGGCGACCAGCGGATCCAGTTCGGGCACGCCCTGGCGCGCCGGCACGTGCACGTCGTAGCGGCCGCGGCCGACCGCCGCGGCAGCGTCGCCGATCGCCTGCAGCGGCCGCCGGATCGTACGCCGCGTGACCCAGAACAGCACCGCGCCGAACAGCAGCGTCGACGCGGCGACGCCGGCAGCAGCGATCCACAGCGGCAGCGCCGCCGGCAACGCCGGTCGCACCTTCGGCTTGAACCACAGGTAGCCGACCACCTGGTCGCGCTGGCGCAGCGCGTAGCAGAAGCCGTCGGCAACCGCCAGCAGGTCCGGGGTGCTGCGCGAGTCGGCCATGCCGGCGGCGATCTGGGTGGCCGGGAACCGGTCGGGATTGCGGTGCACGGCGCCGAGCGGGTTCAGGTAGAGGACCTCGTACGGCGGCTGGCCGTTGGTGACGACCACGTCGTCGTACAGCTCGCTGGTCGACGCCGCGGTCAACAGCCCCCGTACCACCGCGGCGTCGCCCGGCGCGCTGCGCACCGCGTTCGGCGAGTAGACGCGTTCGAGTTCGGCGACCCAGCTCTGCGCCGACGCCAGCACCTGCTGCTGGCGCTCCGCTAGCGACGCGTTCTGCGCCAGGTGCACCGCCACCTGCACGCTGCCGACCGTGACCACGTTCAGCAGCAGCGCCAGCAGCAGGATGCGCCAGGCGAGCGACACGGCGTCAGCGTTTGCTCATCTGCTGCATCATCGTCAGCAGCGGCATGAACAGCGCGAACACGATGAAGCCGACCGCGACCGCCAGGAACACCAGCAGGATCGGCTCGATCAGCTTGAACGTGGTCTCGATCGTGCGGTCGACCTCGACCTCGTAACGGTCGGCGACCTTGGTCAGCATGCGGTCGAGTTCGCCGGTCTGTTCGCCGACGTCGACCATGTTGACGACGATGTCGTCGAACATGCCGCTCTCGCCCATCGGCACCGCGAAGCCCGCGCCTTCCTTGATCGACGCCTGCACCTGCGCCACCGCGCTCTTCATGTGCACGTTGGTGGTCGACGCCGACAGGATGTCGAGCGCGTCCAGGTGCGGCACGCCGCTCTGGATCAGCGTGCCGAAGGTACGGGCGAAGCGCGCGACCAGGCTCTTGTGCACCAACCGGCCGAACAGCGGCGCCTTCAGTCCGGCCTTGTGCATGAACGAGCGGTAACCGAAGACCTTGGCCAGCAGCAACCGGTGCACGACGACGACCAGCAGCACGCCGACGATGTAGCTCCACCACCACACCTTCAGGTGTTCGCCGATCGCGATCACCAGGTCGGTGGTCCAGTGCATCGAGCCCTTGCCGATCGCCTGGAACACCTGCTTGAACTTCGGGATCACGAACGCGAACACCAGCAGCAGCACCAGCACCGCGACCACCATGATCGCCACCGGGTAGGCGAGCGCACCCTTGACCCGCGCCTTGATCGCCTCGCTGGTGGTCAGGAAGCCCGACAGCCGGTTGAGGATCTCCTCCTGCACGCCGCCCGCTTCGCCGGCGCGCACCATGTTGGTGTAGAGCGGGTCGAACACCTGGTCGTGCTTGGCCATCGCCTCCGACAGCGCGGTGCCGCCCTCCACGTCCTCGACCAGGCCCGCGGCGATGCGCTTCATCGGCCCCTTGTCGAGCTGGCCCTCGAGGATGCGCAGGCTCTTGGTGATCGGGATGCCGGCGTTCAGCAGCACCGCCAGCTGGCTGGTGAACTCGGCGAGCACGCGCGGGGTCACGCGGTTGCGGACGAACAGGGACAGCCCGCCACCACCACCACCGCCCGCCGGGCCGGCCGCGCCCGGTGCCGCCACCGCCGTCGTGGTCTTGGGGACTGGGATCTTGCGCTGCAGCTTCTTGGGCATCGGAATCGCGATCGCAGGAGGGGCCGCGCCATCGTTGCGCATCGTCGCGGCGGCGGCAACGGGCCCGTGCGTTCCTTGCGGATTGCACGGCTCGGCGCCGACCGCTGCGGACACCGACCGGCTGCTAGGGTTGGAACAGCCACCACAGGCCGGCGTCGATGCCGGCCTGCCGCAGTGCGGCGTGCATCGCCAGCAGCAGGCCGATGACCAGCACCGGCCACGGCCACACCGGTGGGCGCAGCGACCACGGC
>JBASWX010000715.1:0-3904 GCA_049276695.1 Planctomycetota bacterium | reverse complement strand
GGGTCGCTGCGGCGCCAACGCTGCGCCAGTGCCGCGGCGGGCCGACCGACGAAGGCCAGCGCTTCGAGCAGCAGGTCGCGCAGCCACGGCAGGTCGCGTTCCGACAGCCAGGCGGGAACCAGTTCACCGTCCGTCGCCGTGACGGCCAGCAGCCGCTCCGGCAGCGGGGGCAGCGAGACGTTGCGCACGTCCGACCTCCAGGGTGTCGAGGGCCAGCAGTTCGTAGACGACGCCGGTCGGCGCGATTCGGGCGAGGCGCGCGGAGCGCTGGCCCTGGCCGAAACCGGTGCCGACCAGGATCCCGACGTCGGCGGATCCGGCGGGCACGCCGAGGTCGAGCAGGCGCGGGCCGACCAGAGCGCGCAGGTCGCCGCACGCGAATGCGGCGAGCAGCTGTTCGCGTTCGCGCCGCGGCAGCTCGGCGGTGACCGGCGCGATCAGGTGGGTGCGGGCGAGCTGGTAGGCGCTGGCGCGGTCCGGGGTGAACACCAGCACGCGTTGGCCGCGGTGCCGCGCCAGCAGTTCGCCGGTTGTGCGCTCCTTCGCCGCGTTCCACGCCGCGACGCGCACGACGCGGTGCCACGCCGACAGCGCCGGGCGCTGCTGCGGGTCGTTGCGCGCCTGCTGCACGAACGTCGCGAAGCCGGCCTGTGGCCGCAGCGACAGGAAGGTGTCGTAGGCGCACAGGAAGTGATGCCACGCGTCGTCGTGCTCGGCGCGTTCGGCGGGCGACAGCGGCAGGCGCAGTCCGACGCGCTGTGGTGCCGCGGCCGGGTCGGCGACGGCGAGCAGCGGGCCGAGCGTCGGCGTCCATTCGAGCAGCCCGCGCGCGTGGGCATCGTCGACGAACGCGAGGCGCTGGCGCGCGGCACTGTGGTCGAGCACTTCGCTGCGCGTCGTTGCCGGCATCTGTTCGGGCCGGTCGATCGCGAGCAGGTCGTGCTGCGTGCTGCGCCAGTGCATCGTGCGCGCCGCCTCGGCGGCGGTGGCGACGGCGACGACGTCGGACCGGCAGTGGCCGACGAGCGTGCGCTGCCACGCGAACGCAGCCCCGGAGTCGCGCACGACCACCAGCGCCCGGGCCCGGGTGTGCCAGATCGCGGCGACCACGGCGTCGATGCGTTCGGCGTCGCGGCAGCCGGCGACGATGCCGCGGCCGTCGTGCGCGAGCCAGGTGCCGACGAACGGCGGCGCTGGGTCGGGTGGCGCCGGCAGGTCGGTGGCCGGAATCGGCGCCGGTGCGGTGACGTCGGTGCAGGCAACCTGGTGGCCGGCCAGGATGTCCAGCACGGCGCGGCGGTGGCGCGGCAGGCCGACCATGGTGGTGCCGCTGGCGGTCAGGCCGTGCGGGGGCCGGAGGCCAGGCGGCCAGTGGCCGACGCGCAGTTCGCCGTTCCGGACTTCGAGAGTCGCCGCCGCTTCGACCGGTTGCGGGTGCATCGTTGCATCAGTGCCCCGGAAGGGCTCGTCGGTGACACCTGCAGCGGTATTTTTCGCGTCGGACGGACCCTGGACCGGCCTTCGACCCGGGGACGATGCATGCGGTGTTGCGGGTGCAGTCCGAGCCGCTGCGCGGCACGCTGCGCGACGGCTGCTGGCGGAAGCGACGACCACGCTGGCGCCGCGGCCGCACGCCGCGTTCCATGCAGCGCCCAACCCGAGCCGCCATGCCGCCCGTTCCACCGCCCAACTGCCCGCCTGACTGTTGCGTCACCGAAGTCGTGGCGATGGCCCACGTCGCCGCCGTCGATCGCTCGATCGAGTTCTACACGCGCCTCGGCTTCCAGTGCCGCAGCCGCTTCGGCCCCGAAGGTGCCGCGAACTGGGCTGACCTGGGCAGTGGCGCGGCCCGCATCATGCTCGCGCGCGCCACGGCGAGGGTCGATGCGGCCCAGCAGGCGGTGCTGTTCTACATGTACACGAACGACGTGAAGGCGCTGCGCAGCCATCTGCTGGGCCTTGGTTGCGGCGATGCCGGACCGCCGCCGGATCAGCCGGGAGCGACGGTCGGCAACCTGCCGGTGCCGCCGACCAACGTCGTGTTCCAGATCGTGCCGCGCTTCTACATGCCGCGCGGGGAACTGCGCGTGCACGATCCGGATGGCTACTGCCTGCTGATCGGGCAACTCGGCTAGGTGGAGTCGGCGGTGGACCGCGTCACCCGTCGTCGCAGCGTCAAGGCAGTCGTGCGGGGGACGCCGCCGTGCGCGGCTGCCGGGTTGGGCGCCGCCGCGTCCACTTCGCGACCCCGGCGATGCCGGCGAACAGCCGTTCGGCGAACGGCCGCCAGCGCGGGGTCGCGAAGCGCAGCGCCCAGGAGCGGTACCGCCGCAGCGCCCACAGCACGGTGATCCAGCCGTTGGTGCCGCGGTAGACGGCGCCGTCGCTGGCGGTCACGGTGATCGTCGCCAGCAGGTCCGGCAGCGTGAACGGGCAGCCGTGCGCGGCGGCCTGCTGCGCCGCGACGCAGTGCACCGGCACGAACTTCGGCTGGCCTTCCAGCCACTTCGCGATGCGCGTGCACAGCCCGCAGTCGCCGTCGAACCACACGGTCAGCGCGAGGTCGCGCGGCTCCATGGTCACCCCGCGGCCGGAGCGTTGCCCGTGGGCAGCGGCGGCAGTCGCAGGTCGGGTGGCAGCGGCCGTTCGGCTTCGACCAGGCGCTTGTGGCCGCGGATGCGGCTGAACACGAACAGGTTGAAGAAGTGCATCGCCCCGAGCACGACCAGCACCAGACCGACCTTGTAGCTCAGTGCCTCGACCGCCTCGGTCGCGGTGGCGACGCGGCTCGCCAGCTTCAACGCCAGCGACATGTAGCCGAAGTTGACGAGGTAGAAGCCGACCACCAGCAGGTGGTTGACCGAGTCGGCGAGCTCGGTGCGCGCGAAGACGTCGATCAGGAACGCACGACCGTTGTGGTGCAGCGTGCGGCCGACCCACACGGTCAGGGCGACGCTGATGGCGACGTAGGCCAGGTAGGCGAGCAGCGTGGTGTCCACGGACAGCTCCTTGGCTGGGGTTCACTCCGAACAAGGCCGCAGCCGGGCGGGGATTTCAGCGAAGTGGCGAGATCGGGCGAACGGGCGCTGCCGTCGGCGGCCGACCGTCACGCGCTGGCGATGGTGACCAGGAACGCGCCGGCTGAATCGGCGGCGATCGTGAACCGCACCGGCAGGAAGCGCCGGATCACCTGCGCGTTGGTGGTGGTGTGCAGCGACGGTGGCATGGTGCGGAAGGCGCCGCCGCCGGCGAGTGCCATGGGCAGCAGCAGCTGGTCGGCGAGGTGCTCGCCGACCGGCACGTTCGCAGCGAGGAACGCGGAGGCCTGCGCGCACGCCGTCTCGGCGACCTGTTCGGCGCTGGTGCCGCGTTCGCCGGGCACGCCGATCACTTCGCTGCACGGTTCGCCGGGGAACTCGAGCACCAGCATGTTGCCGGGGCCGGGCGACGCGACGGTCTCGACGTGGACCTGCTCTTGGTGCACCCCGAGGCGGCGGCGAACGATCGCCAGTTCGCGTTCACCGATGCGAGGGTCCAGCTGCGCCAGCAGCGCCCGGGCCCGCGGCAGGCCGGTTGCCCTGCGTTCGAGCAGATGAACCGGCTGCAGTCGCGATGGGCCGATGGTCGCGGTGATCGCGCCGCCGCCGGCGGGCGCGAAGCCATGGCGCACGAGCTGCAGGTCGAGCGATGCGCCCATCGCCCGCAGCGCCGGCACGAACGCCTGGCGCAGGAAGTCGAACGGCGGCGCCTGCGGGTTGTGCGTGCCGCCGCCGAGCGTGACCGTCGACGGCGCCTCGGCGCGCAGCAGCGCCGGCAGCACCGTCTGCAGCACCAGCGTCGTGCTGCCGGCGGTGCCGATCGCGAACTGGTAGTTGCCCGCGCGCACCAGGCCGGGCCGGAACGC
>JBASWX010000714.1:0-2563 GCA_049276695.1 Planctomycetota bacterium | reverse complement strand
GATCTGAGCGCCGCCGAAGGCGACGCCGCCGGCGCCGCGCGCCTGTACCGCGAGCTGGCGGCGACCGATGCTTCGAACCCGACTCCGCTGCTCCGGCTCGCGATGATGAGCCTGCGCACCGGCGATCGCACCGGCGGCGAGCGCCTGCTGCAGCACGTGCTGACCCGCTGGCCGGACCTTGCGTTCGCGCGCCAGCAGCTCGCGCGCACGGCGCTGCTCGAACGCAACGCGCCGTTGTTCCTGCAACACGCGCGGCATGCCGTCCGGCAGCTGCGGCGTCGGGCGACGCCGGGCCTGGCCGACTCGCTCGGCATCCTGCGGCTCGGCGGGTTGCAGGGCGTGTTCGACGAACTCGCGGGGGCCGGGGCCGTCGACCGCACCGCGAGTCGCGGCGACGACAGTGTGCCGCTCGGCGCCTGGCTGCGCCCGGCGACGGTGCGCGGCGTCGAGCAGGTGTTGCGGGCGCTCGCCACCTACGACGAAGCCACCGAACGCACCGGGCTGCGCGACCCGCGCCCGATCGGCGTCGGGCTGCGCAGTGCCTGGCTGACGTTCCTGCGCACGCCGCAGCTGATGGCACGGTTGCCGGTGGCGGCGCAGCTCGCGGTGGTGGTCGGCATCCCGTGCTCGCTCGGCCGGGTCACCGACCGGTTGACGCTCGAGCTGCTGCCGTACGAACGCGCGCTCGGCACCCGCATGCACCAGATCCAGGACCGGCGCTTGTTCGGTCGCGCCGAGGACGAGGCCGTCGTCTATGGCGGCCAATTGCTGCGCGTCGGCGACCTCGACGGCGACACCCTCGACGAACTGCTGGTGACCGCGCCGGCGACGCCGAGCGACCCGGGCAGCGGCTTCGTCGAGATCCGCAGCCCCGCCGACGGCGCCCTGCTGCGCACCTGGCTGCACGACGACGACAACGCGATGTTCGGTCGCGCGGTCGCGAGCCTGGGCGACGTCGATGGCGACCTCTGCGCCGACGTGTTGATCGGCGTGCCGCTGGCGCGCAACGCGCCCGGCGCCCATGGCGCCGTCGAACTGTGGTCGGGACGCACCGGCGAACGGCTGTGGCGCAGCGACGGCGACGGCGCGAGCTTCGGCAGCGCGCTCGCGGCGCTGGGCGACGTCGACGGGGATGGCGTGCGCGACTTCGTGGTCGGCATGTCGCCGCCGCGCCTCGCCGACAACTCGCACGGCCTGGCGTTCGTCTGCTCGGGCAAGGACGGCGACGTACTGCAGGTGTTGCCGAGCGAACGCGGCGGCACCTGGTTCGGCGGCGCGGTCGCCAATGCCGGTGACGCCAACGGCGACGGCTGCGACGACGTGGTGGTGGGCGGCAACTACGGCGACGCACCGGGTCTGGTCGCGGTGTTCGACGGTCGCACCGGTGAGCGGCTGACTACGCTCACCGACGCCGAGCCCGAGGCGCAGTTCGGCCAGACGGTGACCGGGTGCGGCGACCTCGACGGCGACGGCCGCGCCGAGGTCCTGGTCAGCGCACCCGGAGCGTCGGCATCCGGACCGGCCGGACGGGTCCTGGTGTTCAGCAGCCGCACCGGGCGCACCCTGTACGAGCTGCAGGGCGAGCGCAACGGCGAGGGCTTCGGCAGCGCAGTGCAGGTGCTCCCGCTCTGGCAACGTCAGCCCGCGCCGGTCATCGCCGTCGGCGCCCGCGGCGGCGGCCCGCTCGGCAACGGCTACCTGCGCGTGTTCAGCCTGCACACCGCGGCACCGGTGCAGACGTTCGCCGGCAACACCGGCCTGCTGCGCTTCGGCTTCGCGCTCGCCGATCTCGGCGACCGCGACGGCGACGGCCTGCGCGATCTCGGCGTCGCGTCGCTGCAGCGCGACGGCAGCGTCGTCGTCTGGTCGCTCTCGTGGGCCGACGCCACGCCGCTGCCGGCGGTCGCGCCCGGTACCGTTCAGGCGCCGAGGTAGGCGCTGCGACCGAACAGCCGGCGCCGGCGCAGCGCGCGCGCGACCTTGCGCGCGAGTCGGCGCCACAGCTCGTGGCGCGCTTCGCGATCCGGCTCGAGCGCGCGCAGGCAGCGCATGCGTTCGGGCCCGGACGCCCGCGCCGGCAACTGCTGACGATGACGCAGCCAGTAGCGGTGCATGCGCACCAGCATCGCGTCGCGGGTACCGGGCCGCAGCACCTTCGCGCGTGCGGCGTGATCGAGGTCGACGAGCACGATGCGCACGCGGTCGCCGCGCGCCTGGCACAGGATGTTGTCGGCGTGCAGGTCGGGATGACGCAGACCCGCCGCGAACGCGAGCCGCAGTACCGCGCCGACCGCCTCGGCGGTGAAGCGGCGCAGCGCCGGCCAGGCGGCGAGGAACGCCGGCAGCGGCAACGCCCCGTCCAGCAGTTCGGTGCACAGCCGCAACCGCCAGAAGGCGCCGCTGCGCCGCGCCACCGCGGCGATCGGCGTCACCACCGGCACGCCCTCGTCGCGCAACGCCGCGAGCAGTTCGAGTTCGGCGCGGGCACGGCCGGGCCGCATGTACCGATCGCGCAGGATCGCGCCGAGCGCGCCGCCGCGGCGGTACGGCCGCACCACCAGCG
>JBASWX010000713.1:0-1801 GCA_049276695.1 Planctomycetota bacterium | reverse complement strand
AGCCGCAGGCGCGCGGCGACCGATGGCGCGGCCGACAGCGCCGCGCTCACGATCCGGCCGAGTTGCTGCGCGCCGGCGACGTTGACGTGGTCGTCGTCGTAGAACGACTCGACCGCCTTCGGCAGTTCGCGCGCCAGATCGACCAGCACGCAGCCAGTCGCGGCAGCGACGGCACGCGTCACGTCGTTGAAGCGTTCGAGCTGCTGCCACAGCTCGCGGTGCGGCACGCGGCGGTCGTCGGGTGGCCGGCGCCAGAAACGCTGCTCGCAGCGCGGATCGTCGCTGCCCCACAGTGCCGGCTGCGTCAGCAGCACCGGCACCGCGTCGTGCGCGCGGCACAGCCCGACCAGCGAGCGCAGGTTCTCGGCGAACTCGGGCGCCGGGTCGACGGCAAGCGGTTCGCTGCGCCACGGCAGCGCCCGCCACTTCGCGCGTTCGCGGGCGACCCACCCACCGTGTGGATCCTGGCGCGCGCCGGCCAGCACCGGGGTCGACAGGTGCCGCATCGCCAGCACCGCGCCGCGCGCGACCTGCGACAGGTCACAGGCGAACGACTCGAGCGCGTTGTCGGCGCCGATGGACCGCGCGCCCGCGCGCGCGCGGGTGTCGTCACGCAGCGGCGAGTAGTCCGGCGCCAGCTGCTGGAACATGTCGTTGATGCCGGCCAGCACGATGACGACGTCTGGGGCGAACGCGACGACACGCTGCGCCAGCAGCGCCACGTGGTCGCGGGACACGTCGCCGGAGTGGCCGGCGTTGACCACGTCGAGCCCGGGAACGCCGAGTTCCTGCTGCAGCACTTCCGGCCACGCCGCGCGGTCGTCGAGGTACAGGCACTCGGTGGTCGAGCCGCCGAGGCAGAACACGCGGCGTGTGTCCGCCGCCTTCGCCACCGACTGCAAGCGCGGGCTGCGGAAGCCGAAGCGATTGATCGTGAACGTGCCCGCGCCCGAGACTCCCGGCAGCGCGTCGCCATCGGTCTCGATCCGGATCGACGCCGGCAGGTGGTACGAAGGCAGGTAGCGGTTGGGTGGCGCCCCTTGCAGGTGGTCGACGACCTGCTGGTCGAGGCGCTGCGTTTCGACCGCAGCGTACGGATGCGGCAGACGCACGAACGTCCACAGCACGGCTTCGCAGACGAGACACGCCAGCGCCACCGCGAGCAGGCGCGCGCGCCAGCGCCGTGGCGGGCGATCGGTCGGTGCGGACGAGGGCGGCATCCGCGTCCCAGCCTACCGCAACGCCGCCGGAAGCGGGCCGCGCCGGTGCCTCGCGCGAACGACCGCTGCCATCGTCGCGACGATCAGGGGCCCGCGCGCACCCGCCGCAAGACCAACCGCGCCGTCGACGACAACCCGTCGCGCGCCAGCGCCCGTTCGAGCGCCCGCTGCCGCCACAGTTCGGCGAACAGCGCCTCGCGGCCGGCGGCGTCGAGGTCGTGGAAGGCCGGATGGAACGCGAGTTCGCCGTCCGGTGCAGGTTGCCGGTGCGCGGTGATGGCCGCCTCGATCAGCGTGTCGCGGTCGGGGTTCATGCCGGCTCCAGGCCGAGGTCGATGCCGGCGCGGCGCAGGCATTCGGCGAGCAGGGCGCGCGCGCGGGTCACGTTCTGCAGGAAGGTGTTGAGCCGCATGCCGAGGGCGGCGGCGAGTTCGCGGTCGGAACGCAGCCCGGCGTCGTCGAGGCGCGCCGCGATCGCCGCCTTCGGTTGCCCCGGCAGCTTGTCGCGGCAGGTCGAGATCGCGCGGCGCACGGCGTCGTCGTGCGGTGCTGGCGGCTCGACCGCCGGTTCCGGCAGATCG
>JBASWX010000712.1:0-6416 GCA_049276695.1 Planctomycetota bacterium | reverse complement strand
GCGTTCACCTGCCGCTCCCGGCCGGCGGCGCGGCGGGCGCTGTGCCGGTGCTGCCAACGCGGGTGAACACGAACGACCAAGCGTCGTCGCGGTCGCCAGCGCGGTTGGTCCAGGTCTGCGTGAAGCGCTCCGGGTCGCGCCACTGGAACACGACGCGCACCATGCGGCTCGCGGCGGGACTGGCGAGGTTGGCAACCTCGAAGGCGTCGAAGCGGATGCGGCCGGCCGCGAGTTCCGTCGCGCGCATGCGCGGCTGGTTGCCCTGGCCGCAGTAGTGCGTCATCACCAGCGCCTGACCATCGAGGTGGTAGACCGACATCATCAGCGGACTCGCACCCGGCTCGCGCCGCATCTCCTCGACCAGCGCGCTGCCGTTCGCGGCCCGCCGGTAGCTCAGCCACGTGCTGCCCTCGGGGCCGGCGGCGACCCAATCGCCGGCCAACGCACACAACGCGACGAACGCGTCGCGGCCGTCGATCGCGCCGGTCACCGCGGCGGGCGGCGGCGCCACGGCACACCCGAGCAGGGCGAACAGCAGCACTGGCGTCGACTGGCGCATCGCGGGCGGCAAGCGTAGCGTCGGGCCGTTCCGAACGCCGCCGGTGCCCCATGCAAGAAGCCTGGATCTCGCGTCAGTTCACCTTCGTGCACCCGGTCGAGCACATCGGCGTGCTGCTGTCGCGGCTGCGCGGTACCGCGGCCCGCATCGCCGCCGCGGTGCGCGGGCTGCCGGCCGCGACGCTGACGACGCGGGCCGACGGCAAGTGGTCGATCCAGGAACACGTCGGCCACCTGCACGACCTCGAGGCGCTGCACTTGCGCCGCCTCGACGAACTCGCCCGCGGCGCCACCACGTTGTCGGCCGCCGACATGACGAACGCCGCCACCTGGCAGGCCGAGCACAACTCTCGCCCGTTCGGCGCGGTGTTCGACGCGTTCCTCGTCGGACGCCACACGCTGGTCGACCGGCTCGCCGCACTCGACGCGAAGGCACTGGCAGCGGCCGGCCTGCACCCGCGGCTGCAACAGCCGATGCGCGCGGTCGACGTCGCCTTCTTCACCGCCGAACACGATGACCACCACGTCGCGAAGCTCGAGGAACTGGTGCACGCGCTGCCGCGCGCTGCCGCACCACCAGTGACGGTGGTGCCGTGGAGCCGGTTGCCGCACGACGCGCCGATGCCTCGGCTCGAACGCCGGCGCCTGGTCGGCAGCGAGGCGATGATCTCGCACGTGACCCTGCACGCCGGCTGCGAGGTGCCGGTGCACGCCCATGCCAATGAACAGTTCAGCTGCGTGCTGTCGGGCAGGGTGCGCTTCCTGCTCGCCGACGGGGAACGCACGCTCGGCCCCGGCGAAGTGATCCACCTGCCGAGCCACGCACCGCACGGCGCCCATGCCGTGGAGACCGCAGTGGTGCTCGACGTGTTCGCGCCGCCGAGCGCGGCGACCGGGATCGACGGTCGGCGTCAAGGTTGATGCGAGCGCCTGGGCCGAAGGGGGCAATGCGGTCGGCCCGATCCATGTGAAGGAACTGCACCGGCACCGGGAGCCTGTAACGCGCATTGCGCACCGGCTAGTTTCGCCGGGGTCCCTCTCCTGCCCTCCATCCCCCAAGCGATCCAATGCGCAAACTCCTCTCCGTTCTCGCCCTGGCCCTCGGCGCTTCGCCCGCGCTGGCGCAGTGTTTCGACACTGCCTATGGCAACCCACTCGGAACCGGCACCCTGTTCGGCGACATCGTCTTCCCGATCCAGGCCATCGGCTTCCCGTTCCCGATCGGCGCGGCGAGCTACACCGACGTGCACGTGTGCGACAAGGGCTATGCCTGGCTGTCGAACGCCGGCACGCCCGCGCCCGGCGGTGCCGACTTCTCGCCGACGTCGGCCGAACTCGCCTCGCAGTCGCCGCGCGTGTGTGCGCTGTGGAGCGACATCCAGGTGCTCACCTCCAACAACGGTCAGGTCTACCTGAAGAGCACGCCGACGGCCTGCACGATCACGTGGGTCAATGCCCAGTGCTACTCGGCGACGAGCGGCCTGTTCAACATGCAGATGGTGCTGTACCCGAGCGGCCAGGTGAAGTTCCTGTACGGCCCCGGCACCACGAACGCCTCGGTCGCGACGCAGCCGAGCTGGTACGTCGGCGTCGCCGGCCTGTCGCCCGGCCTCGGCGCCGCGCTGCCCGCGGCCAGCGACCTGTCCGCCGGCGGCGCGACCGTCGACCCGACGCTGTACGAGGAATGGCTCACGATCAACACCTTCGACATGCCGAACAACGGGCTGCTGCTGGTCCCCACCAGCCCCGGCTACGCGTTCGTGCCGCTCGGCGCGCCGGCGAACTGCGCGTCGACGACGTCGTTCGGCAGCGGCTGCATCCAGCAGACCGACTCGATCTACGAACTGTTCAGCCCGGTCACCAACTTCGACCTCGCGTCGTCGACGATCTCGTTCTTCCGGCAGGCCGCCGGCTACCTGGTGCTGAACTCGATCCCCGGTACGTTCGTGACGCCGTCCGGCGCCGCGATCGTGATCGCCAATGCCGACGACACCGAGCAGACGATCGCGCTCCCCGGCGCGATGCCGGTGCCCGGCGGCACCACGAGCAGCCTCACCGTGTGCTCGAACGGCCGCATCGCGCTTGGCCCGACCGGCAACGGCGCCTCGTGGACGCCGGACGTGCCGACGTTCCTGAACTGGGCGAATGCGACGATCGCGGCCGCCTGGCACGACTACAACCCGACGATCGCCGGCAGCGGCTCGATCACGACCGAGCAGGTCGGCGGCACGGTCTACGTGACCTGGAACGCCGTCTACAGCTACGCGACGACGGTGCCCGACACGTTCCAGTACCAGTTCGACGTCGCCACCGGCAACGTCACGATCGTCTACGGCACGTTCAGCAACGCCGGCAACAACATCCTGACCGGCTACTCGCCGGGCGGACCGTCGACGGCCAGCGCCAGCGACCTGTCGGTGGTGCTCGGTGGGGCGGTGACGCTGTTCGACACCGCGACGGCGGGTCTCGCACTGACGACCAACAGCTCGCCGGCGTTCGGCAACTCGGGCTTCGCGCTGGTCACCACCAACGTGCCGCCGGTGGTGCCGCTCGGCGTGCTGTTCTTCGGTTCGCTGGCGATCAACCCGGGCCTCGACCTGTCGTTCCTCGGCATGCCCGGCTGCTACGGCTACACCAACGCCGACGTGACCTCGGCTTCGTTCCCGGTCGCCGCCGGCACGGGTTCGGTCAGCGTGCCGATCCCGAGCAACCCGACGCTGCTGAACGTGTCGCTGACGACGCAGTCGCTGGCGTTCACGCTGGCCAACCCGGCGAACCTGGTGACCTCGAACGGCGTCACCTTCACGATCGGCAACTGAGCCACCCCGACACGGGCCGGCGGCGTATGCTGCCGGCCCATGAACCCACTCGCATGCACGTGGGCCCTCGGCGCCGTCGCCTTGTGCGGCGGCGTCGCGACCGGCCAGATCAGGAAAGGAGACACGCCGTCGGAGTTCGCCTTCATCCAGACGTGGAACGGCGCGCCGCAGGCGTTCGGCGACCTGCGCGGCAAGGTGGTCATCCTCGACTTCACGCAATCGTGGTGAGAGCGCTGCAAGGCAGCCATCCCGCGCCTGGCCGAACTGCACCAGAAGTTCGCGGCGCGGGGGCTGCTGGTCATCGGCGTGTCCGATGAACCCATTGGCACCATCGAGAAGGACATCCTGAAGGGGCTCGGCGTCAAGTATCCGTTCGTCAAGGGCAACGACGTCGTCAAGAAGTACCGGGTGCGCTTCCTGCCGAGCACCTACTCCGTCGACAGCAACGGCGCGGTGTACACCGTGCCCGATGGCTGGCTGCCCGACGAACTGGTGATCGACGAACTGCTGCACGACGTCGAGAAGCCGCCAGCGCTGCCGCCGGAGAAGCGCTGGGATCCGCTGCGTGGCTTGTGGCTGAAGCACGAGTTCGGGGCGATGCGCGCCGGACTCGACAAGATCGCCGCGCAACCCGACCTCGACGGGCCGGCGCGCGAAACACTGGCGGCGCAGGGCGCCGCGTTGGACAAGCGGCAGGGCGAGGAGCTGGCGCGCGTCGCCGAGCTCGCCAAGGGCCCCGACTACGCGGGGGCGACGTTGCAACTCGAGCGCATCGAGCGGGCATGGCGGCCGCTGCCACCGGCAGTCGCCGCGAAGAAGGAACTCGTGCGCTTCGCCGGCGACGAAGCGATCAAGAAGGAAGTCGCGGTCGGCAGGCTGCTGGCCAAGATCATGGTCGGCGTCGACACCAGCAAGCCCGCGGTGCTGCGCCAGCTGCTCGACGAGCTCGACCAGTTCCGCAAGAAGCACGTGGGCACGTTCGCCGGCAAGCGCGCGCTGCAGGAGTTCACGCGGCTGGCGGGTCGCTGAGCCCGGACCGCGAGCAGGCGCTGGCGGCGCCGCGTCAGGTGCGCCAGCATGCACCCCCGATGGCCCGGCTCGTCGCCTGCTTCGTCGTGTTCGCAGCGGCCCCGGCGCTCCTGCTCGGCGATCTCGCGATCACGTTCGCGCGCGGCTACGAGACCACTTCGAGCCTTTGGCTCGCGGTCGCCGGCGGCTGTGCAGCATGGCTGGGCATCGCGCTGTGGCTGGTCGGCTCGGCCCGCCGTCGCGAAACGTTCCGCCGGACCGGTCCGCGCTTCGCGGCGCTGGCGATCACGCTGTGCCTGTGCTGGTGGCTGATGGAAGTCTGCCTCGATGCGGTGTTCGCGCCGCGCATGCAGTTCCACCTCGCGCCGGCCGGCCTGCACCACACGTTCCGCGCCCGGCCGGAGTTCATCCGCGGCGTGTCGGCAGAGACGCACTACACCGCCAACAGCCTCGGCGTGCGCGGCCCGGAGTGGCCCGAGCGCGGCGGCGCGCGCCGCATCCTGTGCGTCGGCGGCAGCACCACCGAGTGCCTGCTGCTCGACGACCGCGAGACGTGGCCGCAACTGGTCGCGGAACGCCTGGCGCGCGGCGGCGGCCCGGTGTGCTGGGTCGGCGACGTCGGCCGCAGCGGCTACGCCACGTCCGATCACCTGCGACTGCTCGAGAACGAGGCGCTGCTGCGCCAGGTCGACGACGTCGTGTTCCTGGTCGGCATCAACGATCTGCAGCGGGCGATGAAGGGCCGCCGGCTCGACACGCCGTTCGGGCTGCGCCCGCTGTACGAGCGTTCGGTGGCGTTCCGGCTGATCGACCAGGCGCAGAACGTGCGGCGCACGCGCCGGCGGCACCTGGAGGAGTCGCAGGACGGCAGCAACTATCCGTTGCGGCGGCAGCAGCGCGCCGCGGCGCGCGTCGAGACGTCACCGCCCGACCTGGGTCCGGCGCGGGCGCAGTACCACCGCAATCTCGAGGCGATCGCCGACCAGTGCGCGCGGCTCGGCGTGCGCGCGTGGTTCGTCACCCAGCCGGTGCTGTGGCGGGAGCACATCACTGCTGCCGACGAGGCGACGCTCTGGCTCGGCCTGTTCGGCGACGACAGCCGGCCTGGCACCGCGTGGTTGGCGCGCGAGATGGCGGCGTTCAACGACGAGCTGCGCACGTTCTGCCGCGAACGCAACCTCGGCCTCGTCGACCTCGCCCCGCTCGACGGTGACCCGGCGTGCTTCTACGACGACTGCCACTTCACGCGCGAGGGTGCGGCCCGCGTCGCCGAGCTCGTCGCTGGCGGGTTGCGCGGGAGCTGAGGCGAGCCGGGCTGCACCAGGAACGATGACCACCACCCGCAGCACGACCCGCCCGCGCTGGCAGAAGCTGCTGGTCGCCGTGTTGGTGTTCGTGGTCGCCCTCGAACTGGCGCTGCAGCTCGGTGCGCTGGCGATCGCACTGTGCACGCCGGCCCCCACCGTGATGGCCGGGAGCGGCGTGCTGTGCGTCGGCGACAGCTTCACGTTCGGGGTCGGCGCCAGGTCACCGGCGACGAGCTACCCGGGCCAGCTGCCGGCGGCGCTGGCTGTGCGCGGCATCGCGGGCGTCCAGGTGACGAACGGCGGCTACCCTGGCTCGCACAGCGGCGACATCCTCGGCCGGCTGCCGAGCCAGCTCACGCCGGCCAGCAAGGTCCTGTGCGTGATGGTCGGCACCAACGACTCGTGGCGGCGCCCGCCGCGCGTCGACGAGGCAGCGTTGGCGCGTCGGGCCCCCGAGTCGGCGACCGGCGGTTTCCAATGGCGCTGGCGCACCGCACGCCTGTGGCAGCTGCTGACCCGGTTCGAATCCGGATCCTGGCAGCCGACCGCCGGCGACGCGGCGACCGCTGCAACCGTGCCGACACCGGCGGCGAGCGGGCCGTCGGCGTCCGCGATCGCGGCGGGGTTCGCGTTGCTGGCAAGAAGCGGGCTGCCGGTCGACCCCGCCTGCACCGGCCGGTATGCGCACGACCCGGCGTTGCCC
>JBASWX010000711.1:0-2940 GCA_049276695.1 Planctomycetota bacterium | reverse complement strand
GGTCAGCGCCGGCGCCGCCTTGCCGGGGGCCCCGGCCCGCACCTGCACCAGGCCGAGGTTCTTCCACGCCCGCCGGAAGCGCGGGAACTTGCCGGTGGCCGTCTCGTACGCCGCGGCCGCCTCGGTGAGCTGCTCGCGCTGCAGGTGCAGCGTGCCGAGCGTGAAGTCGATCACCGCGGAGACTCCCGCTCCCTGCCGGTTCTTCAGCATGCCGATCGCGTCGTCGCCGCGTTCCTTGGCCATCGCGTCGGCGACCGCCTGCAGCAGGTCACGTTCGCCGGCGGTCAGCTTCGGTTCGACGTCGCTCTCGGCGAACAAGCTGTCGGCGAGGCGCCGGCGCCAGTCGGCGGCCTTCCAGAACGCGTACGGTTCGTCGGCGGTTGGCGCGGTCTCGGCGACGGGGACGGGGTTGGCGCCGCCGGCCTGCGCCGGGATGGCCGCGAGCAGCGCGGCGGCAGCGCACAGCGGCAGCAGCGGGGAGAGCATGGTGGGGGAGCGGGACATGCGGATCGTCTTCACTGGAACGAGAAGGGTTGGCGGACGCGGAACCGCACCGGCTGGCCGCCGCGCTGGCCGGGCTCGAACTTCCATTGCCGCACCGCGGCCAGCACTGCCGGCTCGAACAGCGGATCGGTCGAGCTCTGCACTGTCGCGTCCTCGACGCGGCCGCTGGCGTCGACGGTGAACAGCACGTAGACGGTCGCCGGCAGCTTCTTGCGCAGCGCGGCTGTCAGCGCCGGCTGCTGTTGGAACAGCGGCCGCGGCTTCTGGTCGAGATCGGCGAGCGAGAACATCTCGTCGTCGGCTGCACCCGCGTCGCCCGCGGCGGTCACCGCCGTGAGCCGAACCGCGAAGTCGCCGGCGCCGTCGAAGGCGCCGAGGCCGGGCGACAACGCGAGCTCGAGCTGCGCAAGATCCAGCGGCGGGGCGGCGTCGGTCAGCTGCGGCGGCTCGGGCGCCTCGGACTTCGCTGCGGGCGGAGGCGGCGCTGCGGGTGTCGCCGGCGGCGGCGGCAGCAGCGCGGTGTCGACCGCGGTCAGTGTCAGGTCGGCGACCGGGGTGGCGCTGATCGCCTGCAGCACCGGCAGCACCAGGAAGCAGAGCCCGGCGAGGCCGAAGGCACCGATGGCGACGAACGCGCCGTGCACGATGCGCCGCCAGACCGGAAGCGTGCGCTCCGCGGTCATCTCAGCTCCGGACCCCGGCCCTGGTCGCGAGGCTCACCTTCTTGGCGCCGGCGAGCTTGGCTTCGTCGATCACGCGCACCAGCAGACCGGCGGCGACGGCGGCGTCGGCCTGCACGATCACCGGTACGTCCTCCTTCTGCAGCATGCGCCGGACCAGCGGCTGCACGCCGCTGATGCCGATCGCGCGGCCGGCGTAGACGATCTCGCCACCGGCGGTCAGCGCGATCAGGATGCTGGTCTTCTCCAGCCGCACCGACGACGCCGCCTGCGGCTTGTCGACCTCGACGCCGGTCTCCTCGACGAAGGTCGTCGTGACGATGAAGAAGATCAGCAGGATGAAGACGCAGTCGATCATCGCCGACATGTCGATGCCGGTGTCGTTGTCGTCGGCGGCGGATTCGCGGAAGCGGCCCATGGTGCGTTCGTGCTGGTGGTGCGTCGGTCAGGCCGCGGACGGCCGGGCGAGGACGCGGTGGAGGTGTTGGGTGCAGACGGTCTCGAGGTGCGCGAGGAACGCCGCCAGGCGCTCTTTCTGCCGCAGCAGCTGGTACTGGAAGAACATGCCGGGCAACGCGACGACGAGGCCGGTCTCGGTGGTGATCAGCGCCTCCGAGATGCCGCGCGCGATCGCCGCCATCGTCTGGTCGCCGCCAGCGCCGGTCGCCAGCGCGTCGAACGTCGCCAGCATGCCGGTCACGGTGCCGAGCAGTCCGAGCAGCGGTGCCACCGCGATGCAGACCTTCATCACCTTGAGGTCGCGCTGGCAGCCGGCCAGCTCGGTCGTGCGGATGCCGGCGAACGCGGCCGCGGCGTGGTCGAGCGACGGGTGAGCGGTCACGGTGTCGAGCAGTTCGCCGAGCGGGCCCTCGCGGTGGCGCGGGTGTTCGATCCACAGCCGCCACACCTGCTCCGGGACCGCGCGCCAGCCCTTGGCCAGCAGGCTCAGCCAGACGTGCAGGCCGAGCCCGAACATCACCAACGCGGTGATCGCGATCGGGATCATCGCCCAGCCGCCGGCGACCCAGATGCCGACGGCCTGGGCGACCAGCGTGTCGAACCAGCCAACCGCCGGTTCGATGGCGTTCGCTGCCAGCAGCGCGTTCACGCCGTGGCCTCGGTGCGGCGGACCTGGTTCAGGAACGCGACCGCGTGCCGTTCCATGTCGTCGACGATGCCGCGCGCGCGCCGCGACAGGAACGCGTGCAGCATCAGCGACGGGATCGCGACGTAGAGGCCGTATTCGGTCGTGATCAGCGCTTCCGAGATGCCGCTCGACAGCGTCTTCGCGTCGCCGGTGCCGAACACCGTCATCAGGTTGAACGTGTTCATGATGCCGGTCACCGTGCCGAGCAGGCCGAGCAGCGGCGCCGACGTCGCGCAGATCGCGACGAACGGCAGCCAGGACTGCAGCCGCAGGCGCGTCGCCAGCACCTCCTCGTACATCGCCTCCTCGACCAGCTCGCGGGTCTCGCCGAGGTGTTCGGCGCCGGCTGCCAGCATCGCGCCGGTCGGCCCGCCGATCGCGCCGGCCTGCTGCGCGGCAGCCTGCTTGTCGCCACCTTGCACCGACTCGAGCAGCTGCGCGACCAGCGCCTGCCGCGGCCGCCGCACGCGCACCATCGCCAGCCACTTCGCCAGCGCGACCAGCAGCGCGGCGATCGCCACCGCGAAGATCGGCCACATCACCGGGCCGCCCTTCAGCACGTGTTCACCCCACGTCTCCTCGATCGCGGCGATCTTGTGCGCGTTGCCG
>JBASWX010000710.1:0-11372 GCA_049276695.1 Planctomycetota bacterium | reverse complement strand
GTGCGCGTCGAGACCGCGGAGTCGCGGCGGCGGGCGCAAGCGAGGCCGGACCCGACCGGGCCCTGGACCGGGGATCCGACCGCGGGCCCGACGTCGGCTCCGGAACGACCGATGCTGTTGGTCGGCGGCCGGACCGTGGTGCTCCGCGCGACCGACGCCGCCGGCCGCGTGCTGATGATGAAGGGCACGGTGCCCGCATCTGCGCCGGATGGGTCGGCGACCCCGGTGGTGCTGCCGATCGCCGCGGTCGAACTGGCTGCAGTCAGCGCAGACGGGATGGCCGGCAGCGTGAACGTCGGCGAACCCGCCACCGGGCCGATCGTCGTCGAACTCGCGCGCAAGTGACGGCGCGGCGGCCGGCGCGCCGTGCCCCGTTCACGACCAGTTCTCCCACTGCTCGTACGCGCCCGCCAGCTCCGCCTTCAGTGCCACTTCCCTTGCCTGCAGATCCTTCATCTTGCTCGCCGACGCGTAGTTCGCGGGGTCGAGCATCGCTGCCTGCACGCCTTCGATCTCGCCTTCGAGTTGCATGATGCGTTCCTCGAGCTTCTGGAACATCAGCGGGTTGCGGACCCGGCCGGTCTCGATCGCCTTCTTCGGCTCGCCGGCCACGCTGTCCGCCTTCTTCGCCGCATGCTCGCGCGCCGCCGCGCGTTCGGCGGCCAGCACGCGCTGGCACTGCACGAGCCCCTGGTCGAACGTGCGCACCGCACCGTCTTCGACCCACAGCACGCGGTCGGCGACTTCGTCGACGAGCTGGCGGTCGTGCGTGATCAGCACCACGGTGCCCGGGAACTCCTTCAACGCCTGCTCGAGACCCTCGGTGCCGGCGACGTCGAGATGGTTGGTCGGCTCGTCGAGGCACAGCAGGTCGAACTGCGCGCGGGTCATGCGGGCCAGCGACAGCCGCTGCTTCTCACCGCCCGACAGCTCGCTGACCGGCTTGTCGATGTCGTCGCCGCAGAACAGGAACAGGGCGAGGTGGTCGCGCAGCGTGCGTTCGTCGACGGTGCGGTCGATCTCGCGCAGCGCCTCGAGCACGGTGCCGTCCGCCGGCAGGTCGTTCTTCTCCTGGCTGAAGTAGCCGATGCGCAGGTTGTGGGCGCGCCGGATCGTGCCGCCTGCGGGCACCCCGATGCCGGCGAGCAAGCGCAGCAGCGTGGTCTTGCCGGCACCATTGCGCCCGAGCAGCGCCGTGACTTCACCGAACCAGACCCGGAACGCGCCGCCTTCGATCAGCGTGCGGTCGCCGGCCTTCACCACGAGATCCTCGGCTTCGAGCGCTGCCTGGCCTTGCTGGCCGCGCGTCGTGCTGCCGAACGTGAGCCGCATCTGCGCGCGCTTGCCGTGCGGCTTGTCGATCAGCGCCAGCCGCTGCAGCCGCTTCAGCCGGCCCTTCGCCTGCGCGCTCATCCGGCCGGCCATGTTGCGGCGGATGTACTCCATCTCCTTCTCGACGAACTCGCGCTGCGTCTTGTAGGCGCGGGCCTGCGTCAGCAGCGCCAGATCGCGCTGCTGGCTGTAGTGCGCGAAGTTGCCCTTCCAGCGCGTCGCGACGCCGTCGCCGACTTCGACGATCGCGTTCGCGATCGCGTCGAGGAAGCGGCGGTCGTGGCTCACCACCACGCTGGCGCCCGGGTACCTGACGATGAAGTCCTCGACGAACTCGATGCCCTGCAGGTCGAGGTGGTTGGTCGGCTCGTCGAGCAGCAGCAGGTCGGCCGGCGTCGTCATCAGGATCGCCAGTTGCGCGCGCGACTTCTCGCCGCCGCTCAGCACCGCGACGTCCTTCTGCAGATCGGGAACGGTGAAGCCGAGCCCGCCGAGCACCTTCTCGACCCGGTGCTTGCGGTCGTAGCCGCCGCCGGCCTCGAACGCCGCCTGCAGCACGCCGTACTCGCGCAGCGCCACCTCGTCGCCCGCCGCCATCTTCGCTTCGAGCGCGCGCATGCGCAGCTCCAGTGCTTTGTGTTCGCCGGTGCCGCGCAGCACCAGCTCGAACACCGAAGTGCCCTTCGGCATCGCCGGCATCTGCGCGCCGTAGGCGATGCGCAGGTCCTTCCTGGTGTTGCGGGTGCCAGTGTCGGCGTCGTCGACGCCGGCGAGGATGCGCACCATCGTGGTCTTGCCGGCGCCGTTGTCGCCGACCACCCCGATGCGGTCGCCCTCGTCGACGCGCAGCCCCAGGCCGTCGAGGATCGGCTCGTCGCCGAAGCGGCGCACGATCTTGTCCAGGGTCACCAGGGTCATCGGGGCGCGGAGGATAGCGCGCCAGCCGGCCCGGACCGCGTCCGTCAGACGGACTGCTGCAGCAGGAAGCGCGCGAGCGAACGCGGGGCCTCGGCGTCCTTCTTCCTGGCCGCCGGCACGCGCTTCTGCACGACGAACAGGCGCTCGGCCTCTGGGAACTGCTCCCCCGCCGCGACCAGCGCCGCGCGTTCGCGCCCCTCGACTTCGCCCGCGCGGTCGAGTTCGTACGCGACCTGCACCAATCGCACGACGTGCCCGCCGCGACGCACGACCAGGTCGACTTCGTGGCCATTGCGCCAGTAGCAGAGGCTGTCGTCGGTGTCGCGCAGCAGCGCTCCGTAGGCCACCGTCTCGGCGAGCCGACCGTGGTCCGGCGTCGCGGCGTAGCACACCGCGTTGCGCAGCCCGGTGTCGATCGCGAACACCTTCTGCGGATTGCGCGCGCGCACCGCGAGCTTGCTGCTGTACACCGACAGGAAGTCGACGAGCATCGCCTCCTGCAGGTAGCCGCAGTAGTTCCGCACCTGCTCCTGCGACACCCCGAGCTGGGTGGCGAGCCGCTGGTGGGAGACGAGCGCTGCCGTCTGTCCCAGCAGGTGGACCGCCAGTGCGCGCAGGCTCGGCAGGTCGCGCACCTCGTGCCGCATCGCGACGTCGCGGTAGAGCACGTCGTCGAAGTACTGCTTCAGCAGCATCTCCTTGATGCGATCCTCGCGCGCCAGCACGACCTCGGGGAAGCCGCCGTGCCGGACGAACTCGGCGAGTGCGCGCTGCAGCGCAGGCGGGTCGCTGCCGCGCCGCTCCTGGCCCGGGTCGACGCCGCGCCACCGCAGGAACTCGGCGAAGCCGAGCGGATGGACGCGGAACATCATGTGCCGCCCGGTCAGCAGCGTGCCGAGTTCACGCGACAGCAACTTCGCCGAAGACCCGGTCACGACGATCTTGACGTCCTCGGACTCGTTGCGGGCACGTACCCACCGCTCCCAACCGGGCACGACCTGGACCTCGTCGAAGAACAGGTACGCGCGGCCCTCCGGCGCGACTTCGTCGCGGAACGTGGCCCACACGCGGTCGAGCAGTTCCGGTCCGAGCTCGGTCGCGAGCTCCGGGTCCTCGAGGTTGAGGTGCAGCATGCGCTCACGCGCGATGCCGCGGGCTTCGAGGATGTCCATCAGTTGGAACATCACGGTGCTCTTGCCAGCGCGGCGCGGGCCGATCAGGCCGAGGACCTCCTTGCGGTCGAGCCAGGGCTCGATGCCGGCGACGACGTCGCGGCGGTGGCCGCTGGCGAGCTTCGCCTTGCCCCAGCGGTTCCAGCGGTCCAGGGTGTCCAGCACGGGAGCAGTGTAAGGTATACCGATCGAAGAATGGCCAATCGTGATCGGTATACCGATCACGTTGATCATCGACCGGGACCGGTTCGGGACTGCAGCGGAGCTGGTGCGAACACCCAGCTTGCACCGGGCGTCGCTACAGTGCCGGCGCAGGCTGAACCACCGCTCGGCGACCGATGCGGACGGCACCGCTGTCCGACGCCCGCGATGGCTGCCCAACCCACGAACAGGTCATGGCCAACAAGATGCACCGTTGCCCGAAGTGCGGCAGCCCGATGCAGCAGGGCTTCGTGATCGACAACAACGAGAACTCGCGTTTCGTCAGCCACTGGGCTGCTGGTGCGCCGCGCGAGACGTTCTGGACCGGCACCCGCCGGCCCGAGCAGGAACCGATTCCCATCGGCACGTTCCGTTGCGCTGCGTGCGGCTTCCTGGAGTCCTACGCCGCGCCCGAGTTCGCGGCGCGCAAGCGGACCAGCAAGGGCTGAGGAACCGGCCGGTCCGGGCCCGCCGCGTCGCCGGCGTTCGTGCCGTGCCGACTGCCCGATCCGCACTTGCGCGGCGACCGCCGATCGGCGGCAATGGCGCCATGAAGTACATCGACGGATTCCTCCTGGTGGTCCCGACCAAGAAGCTGCCTGCCTACAAGGCGATTGCGAAGATCGCCGCCCGGGTGTGGATGAAGCACGGCGCGCTCGAGTACCGCGAGTGCATCGGCGACGACTTCACGGCGCAGATGGGTGTGCCGTTCGCCAAGCGGACCGGCGTCAAGAAGGGCGAGACGATCGTGTTCTCGTGGATCGGCTACCGCTCGCGCGCGCATCGCGACGCCGTCAACAAGAAGGTGATGGCCGACAAGAAGATGGCCGAGATGTGCGGCGCGCCGATGCCGTTCGAGATGAAGAAGATGTCGTACGGCGGGTTCAGCGTGCTCGTCGACGGGTAGCGGATGCGTCGGGGCCGGCATGGCTTCGATCCCGTCGACGGACGGTGGCGAACGGTTCGCGGAATCGGTTGACCCGAGCGCTCCGCGTGTCTCCCGCGGCGGCATGCCGACTGCGGCGAGCGCGGCGAACCCAGCGCCGTGCCTTGCGTGCCCGGCGGGGAAGCAGTAGCACGTCCTTCGCCTCTGCCCGCCCCGCAGGAGTCCGCCATGCTCTTCGTCCGCTGCGTCCTCGTCGCGTTCGCGCTCGCGCTGCTGACCGCGTGCCCGAGTCGCTCCCGGCCGCCGTCGAGTCCCGGCCTGACGCCGGTGAGCGACCTGCTCCTGCTGGACCTGGTGTTGTCGATCGTCCCGCTGGAGCCCGAGTTCCGGCCGGACCTGACGGACTACACCGCGACGGTCGGTCCTGACGTCGATGCGATCTCGGTGACTGCAGTGGCGCCGCCTGGGGCATCCGGCTTGAGCATGAACGACGTTGCGGTTGCGTCGGCTCTGCCGAGCCCGGCGATCGTGTTGCTTCCCGGGGCGAACGCGATCACCATCGTGGTGACCGGCGCCGATGGCGTGACGACGAAGACGTACAACGTCGCCGTGACGCGGATCGAACGGCCCGTGCTCACCGGGCTCGCGGTGGCACCGGGCACGCTCGCTCCCGAGTTCGCTGGGACGACGAAGGAGTACCAGGCCGCGGTCGCGTTCCTCGATCGGTCGGTGCGGGTCACCGCGTCCGCGGCCGATGGCGTGACGATCCTGGTCGGGGCCGAGACGGTGGTGTCGGGGCAGCCGAGTTCGCCGATCGCGTTGCGCGAGGGCGAGAACGTGATCGTCGTGCGGGTCACCGATGCGAACGCGGTGACGCGCGACTACCGGCTGATCGTGCGCCGGGCGCCGCTCGCCGAGTTCGCGCAGGAGGCATACGGCAAGGCTTCGAACACCGGCACGAACGACGAGTTCGGCCTCGGCATCGCACTCGACGGCGACACGCTGGTGGTCGGCGCGCCCCGCGAGGACAGTGCTGCGACCGGCATCAACGGCGTGCAGAACAACGAGGACGCCGCGAACAGCGGCGCGGTGTACGTGTTCGTGCGCGACGGCACGACCTGGCAGCAGCAGGCCTACATCAAGGCGTCGAACACCGGGGCGGGCGACTTCTTCGGCGTCTGCGTCGCGGTGCGCGGCGACACGATGGCGGTCGGCGCCTACCTCGAGGACAGCAACGCGACCGGCATCGGCGGCGACCAGGGCAACAACTCGGCGGTCGACAGCGGCGCGGTGTACGTGTTCACGCGCAGCGCCGGCGTGTGGACGCAAGAGGCCTACGTGAAGGCGTCGAACACCGATGGCGGCGATGGCTTCGGCATCCACGTGTCGTTGGGCGACGAGATGCTGGTCGTCGGCGCGTTCTCGGAGGACAGCGCGGCGGTCGGCATCGATGGCAACCAGGCCGACAACTCAGCGAATGAGAGCGGGGCGGCGTACGTGTTCACGCGCAGTGCCGGGACCTGGACGCAGCAGGCCTACGTGAAGGCGTCGAACACCGGGGCCGGCGACCAGTTCGGCGTGCGCACGGCGCTCGCGGGCGAGACGTTGGTGGTCGGGGCGTACCTGGAGGACAGCGCGGCGACCGGCATCGGCGGCGCGCAGGGCAGCAACGGCGCCCCGGACAGCGGCGCGGTGTACGTGTTCACACGCGACGGCGCGACCTGGACCCAGCAGGCCTACGTCAAGGCGTCGAACACCGGTGGCGGCGATGGGTTCGGCATCGGGCTGGCGATCGACGGCGACACGATGGCGGTCGGCGCGTGGCAGGAGGACAGCAACGCCACCGGGATCGGCGGCAATCAGGCGAACAACTCGGCCGGCAACAGCGGGGCGGCGTACGTGTTCACGCGCGACGGTGGGACCTGGACGCAGCAGGCCTACGTCAAGGCGTCGAACACCGGCGGCGGCGACCAGTTCGGCCAGCGCGTCGCGCTGCACGGCGACAACCTCGTCGTCGGTGCACCGCAGGAGGACAGCGTGGCGACCGGCATCAACGGCAACCAGGCCAGCAATGGCGCGGGCAACAGCGGCGCCTGCTACCTCTTCCTGCGCACGGGCGGCAGCTGGGCGCAGGCGGCCTACGTGAAGGCAACCAACACTGGCGCGTCCGACCTGTTCGGGGTCCGGGTCGCGCTGGATGGCAACACGCTCGTCGCCGCCGCGACGGCGGAAGGCAGCGAGGCCACCGGGATCAACGGCTCCCAGACCGGCAACCTGGCGCCCGGCAGCGGCGCGATCTACGTGCTGCGGTGAACGGCCGGCGGCAGCGCTCGCACTTCCCATGTCGCTGCGACCACGGTACGTGACAGGCATGCGCCCGCTCTTCGTGATGCCGTTCGTCGCGTTCGCCGTCCTCCCGCTGCGCGGACAGGAGCCGGCGCCGATCCGCTGGCTCGACCTCGATGGCGACACCGCGCGCCAGGTCACCGTGCACCGCGTGCCGGGCAAGTACCTCGGCCACCCGACGACGGTCCTGCTGCCCGATGGCACGACGATGCTGTGCGTGCATCCGGAAGGGCACGGCAAGGGGCCGATCGTGTTGCAGCGCAGCAGCGACGGTGGCCGCACCTGGAGCGAGCCGCTGCCGGTGCCGGCGAACTGGGCGAGCAGCCAGGAGACGCCGACGATCCATCGCCTGATCGATGCGCAGGGCAACGCACGGCTGGTGTTGTTCTCGGGCCTGCACCCGATCCGCAGCAGCATCTCAACCGACGACGGGGCGACGTGGAGCGAACTGGCCCCGATCGGCGACTTCGGCGGCATCGTCGCGATGGCGAGCGTCGTCGCGCTCGCGAACGGCACGCACGCCGCGTTCTTCCACGACGACGGGCGCTACTTCCAGGCGCACGGCAAGCGCGCGCAGTTCACGGTGTACCAGACGGTGTCGCGTGACGGCGGCGTCTCGTGGGCCGCGCCGAGCGTGGTGTGGACCGGCAAGGACGTCGACCTGTGCGAGCCAGGCGTCGTGCGGTCGCCGGACGGCAAGCGCCTGGCGATGCTGCTGCGCGAGAACCGGCGCCAGAAGAACAGTCACGTCGCGTTCTCCGACGACGAGGCGGCGACGTGGAGCGCGCCGGTGGAACTGCCGGCGAGCCTGTGCGGCGACCGCCACGTCGGCGCCTACGGCCCGGACGGGCGGCTGGTGCTGTCGTTCCGCGACATGGCGAAGGGCAGCCCGACGCGCGGCGACTGGATGTGCTGGGTGGGCACGTTCGACGATCTCGCGCAGCGCCGCGAAGGTCAGTACCGCGTGCGGCTGGCGCGTAACTGGCAAGGCACCGACTGCGGCTATCCCGGCGTCGAGGTGCTGCGCGACGGCACGTTCGTGCTGACGTCGTACGGACACTTCGAACCGAGCCAGAGTCCGTTCGTGCGTTCGGTGCGGCTCCGCCTCGCCGAGATCGACGAACTGGCGAAGGGTCCACCGCCGACGTTCGCACGCGAGAGTGCGGCGGTGGTGCCAGCACCGCGCGTCGGGGCCGCGTGGGAGAAGCGCGTTGTCGACCACCTCGCGGCCGCGCGGGCCGGCGGGCACCGGCTGGTGTTCGTCGGCGACTCGATCACGCAGGCCTGGGACGCGGCCGGCAAGGAGGTGTGGGCCGAGGTGTGGGCGCCGCGGCGCGCGATCAACCTGGGCATCGGCGGCGATCGCACCCAGCACGTGCTGTGGCGGCTCGACCACGAGCTGCTCGCGGCGCTGGGGGCGGCGAACAACGACGTGCGCGCGTGCGTGGTGATGATCGGCACCAACAACAGCAACGGCGAGGACCACGCCGCCGACGAGATCGGCAAGGGCATCGTCGCCGTCGTGCAGCGACTGCGCACCGGGCTGCCGCAGGCGAAGGTGCTGCTGCTGGCGATCTTCCCGCGCGGCGAACGGCCGAACGCGCAGCGCGCGAAGTGTGCGGCGGCGAGTGCCTTCGCGTTCGCGGCGTTCGCCGGCGATCCGATGGTGGTGTGCCGCGACATCGGCGAGCGCTTCCTCGGCGAGGGCGGGGTCCTCAGCAAGGAGGTCATGCCGGACCTCCTGCACCTGGCGCAGGCGGCCTACCGCACGTGGGCCGACGCGATCGTGGTCGACGTCGACGCCATGCTTGACTGACCGGCGGCCCCGGAAGACCGCAATGCCGAGGGCACCACGGCGCCGAGGAGAAAGTGGGACAGTCTGGCTGTTGTGCCCGCGCGCGGTCGCCTACAGCATTGCCCCTGCACTTCACCCCATTCCGCATGCGAACCAATCCCGTGTTCGTCGCCATCCTGGCGTCCCTGTCCTGCGCGCTCGCGCAGGATCCCCCGAAACCACCTGCGCCGCCGGCGCCGCCCGCCGAGAAGGCGGCCGAGAAGACGCTGGCCATTGGCGATGAGCTGCCGAAGGGCCTGAGCTACCGCGGCCTCGACGGCAAGCTGGTGCAGCTCGACTCGCTGCGCGGCAAGGTCGTCGTGCTGCACTTCTGGTCGATGACCTGCCCGACGGAGGTCCACGCCGAGCCGAAGCTGAACGCGCTGAGTGCCGAGTTCGCGGACAAGGGCGTGGTGATGCTCGGCGTCGCGGCGAACGCGAACGAGATCGGTGCCGCGCCCGACGCGAAGGAGTTCGAGACCAAGGACGCCGACAAGTTGCCGTACGGCAAGCTGCGAGCGAAGGCGACGGAGAGCAAGTGCAACCACGCGATCGTCGTCGATCACGGCGGTCAGCTCGGCCAGATGCTCGAGGCCAAGACCACGCCGCACTGCTTCGTGTTCGACCAGAAGGGCAAGCTGCAGTACCAGGGCGCACTCGACGACGACAGCAACGGCAAGAAGGAGAGCCCGACGCGCTACCTGCGCGACGCGGTGACCGCGGTGCTCGCCGGCGAGACGCCGGGCGTGCAGATCACGAAACCCTACGGTTGACGCACCAAGTTCGCGCCCCGTGCGGGCGCGAAGAAGTGAGTGCACCGCGGGCGGCTTCGGCCGCCCGCGTCGTTTTCAGTGCGCGGTTGCGACGCGGTCCGCACCGGCGAGGGACACGCTGCCATCCCAGCGGTAGCGGATCGCGACGGTGCGGCGCGCCGCGCCGCGCTGGATCGTGCAGGTCAGCGGCAACTCGTCCGCGGCGTCGGTGGGCGCGACGACGTAGTGACCGGCGTAGGTGGCGCGGGCGCCGCGCGGGTCGTCGTGCCGTTCCGACTGCCGCATCGGCACCGCGGTGCGCAACCGGCCGAGATCGAAGCGGACCTCGCAGTCGGGCGACCCGGTCGCGATCACGTCGACCCGTTCGCCGGCGCGGAACGGTCCCGCGTGCACGCGGGCCAGTGCGACCACGGCCAGCCGCGGCGTCGTCGCCGAAGCTTCGTTGCCGAGATCGCCGCCGTTGAGGTCGGCGACCGCGTGCCGCGCCACCGAACGTGTCAGTGCGCGCAGGTTGGCGCCGCGCAGGCCGGCGATCGGTTCGGTCGCTGCCGAGACGTAGCCGGTGGGGCCGCCGGTGATCCCCGAACCGATCGTCTCGCTGCGGTCGGTGCGGAACAGGGTCGTGCCCGACGCGGCGTCGCGCAGTTCGAGGCGCAGCGCGACCTCGACCTCCGACTGCAGCACGTACCAGGAACGGTTCCAGCGCCGCACGTCGCCGTAGAGCACGCCGTCGGCGCCGACCGCGCGGGCGACGTCGCGGGCGCGGGCCGGGTCCTGCCGCGCGGCGAGATCGATGCCGGCGTGATCGAGCTGCGTCGCGACGTGCCACGGATCGACGACCTCGAACTCGCTCTGCTGCAGCCACGCGACCACGTCGTCGCGCAACATCGCGCCGACACGTTCGCGCATCGGCCGGGCACGGCCCGGTTCGAGCGCCAGGGCGTCGCCGACCTGCGCCAGCGCGTCGGTGAAGAAGCCATCCTCCGGCGCGGTCACCGCGAACGGCACCACGGCGACGCGGTAGCCCATGCCGCGCAACGCCGCCAGTTCGGGTGCCGCGTGCCGTTCGACGGCGATGCCGGTGCAGCCAGCGGCAACCAGCGCGAGCATGCCGGCGATGAGCGGGGCCGGGCGGGTCATCGCTTCACCTCGGCGCTCGCCTCGCGACCGAAGGCGTCGCGGGCGCGCACGACGATCCGCGTCACCGGCGCATCCGGCTGCACGTCGAGTCGCCCGCGGTACTGATCTGTCGCCGACGGTGCCGGGACCATCGGCACGCCCATCGTGTGCGGCAGCAGATCGCAGCGCACCGTCGCACCGGCACTCGCCTGGGCCTCGATCACGAAGCGGTCGGCGCCGTCGTGCTGGCGTTCCAGCGTCACCGTCACGTCGGTGACGAAGGGACCCGGCGGCTGGGCCGGCATGGTCGCCGCGGGCAACGTGCCGGCGACGTCGGCGACCAGTTCGTCGGCCAGCGCGAGCGAAGCCATCGGCGTACCGTGGTCCGCCTGCGCGCGCAGTTCGGTGATCACCTGGCCGCTGGCCAGCAGGAAGCCGCCCCACGAACCGGCAGCGTGGCGCGCCGACCACGGCTCACGCCCGGTGGCGTCGCGCAGCGCGAAGCTGCCGCCGAGCGCGTGGCGCCGCAGCAGCACGATGTTGAACGACGTCTCGTCGATCCCGGTGCCGACCAGCACCGCGTCGACGCCGAGTGCTGCCACCACTTCGGCCAGCGGCACCGGGCTCGGGTCGAACCGCTCGGGATCGGACAGCCAGCCGCGTTCGCTGGCGACGCGGTCGACCCAGGCGAGTTCGGGCACCTGGTAGCCGAGTGCGCGCAGCCGGCTGTGCAGCAGCTGTCGCGCCGAGTCGCGCAGCGCGGGCGCGGCGGGCCCGGCGAACGGCAACAC
>JBASWX010000709.1:0-3308 GCA_049276695.1 Planctomycetota bacterium | reverse complement strand
GCCTTTCGCAGCGGTGCCGTCGCCGTCGCCAGCCGCGCGTCGCCGAGCACCCGCGCCGCGGTCGCTCGCACGTCGGCGTCGCCGTCGCCCAGCAGTTCGTCGACTCCGGCAAGGTGCTTCGCGTCGGCGCGGCCGAGGATGCCGAGCCCGAACAGTGCGTGCACCCGGGCCAGTGGTGCCTCGGGCGCTTTCGCGGTCGCCAGCAGGGCGTCAGTGGCACTGAGGTCGACCAGCGCGAACTGCGCCTGCTGCCGCACGCGGCGGTCGGCGTGCGCGAGCAGGCCCTGCAGCGCCGGCACCCCGCGGCCGGCGAGGTCGCTGGCCAGCAGCTGTGCGGTGGCGCGCGCGGCGAGGTCGTTCGCGGCTTCCGGCGGCCGCACGCGGTAGATGCGGCCCTTGCCGGTCTTGTTCCAGCCGGACACCCAGTCGAGCACGTACATCGCGCCGTCGGGGCCGAAGTCGACGTCGGTGGCGAGCACCTGCCAGATCGCGCGTTCGGTGGATGCGACTTCGAAGCCCGCGCCGAGCCGCTGCAGCCGGATCGCGTGCACGCCGCTGTTGCTGGCACCACCGCGGAAGTCGCACAGGAAGAAACAGCCGCGGAAGCGGGCGGGCAGCCCGATGCCCGGATCGAAGGCGAGGCCCGACGGTCCGTCGGCGAAGTTGGCGATCGGCGGCAGGATGCCGGCGGGCTGGCCGACGTTGCGTGGGTGCCACATGCGCTCGCGGTTCCAGGCGCCGCGGTCCGACAGCCACTGGAAGCCGATGCGCCAGCCGCTGTCGGCGCCGGGCACGATCTGGACCAGCCGCGCGCGGTCGCCGCCGTCGCTGTTGTTGTCGCCGGTGAACAGGTCGCCGTGCGCGTCGAACGCAAGCTCCTGCGGGTTGCGCAAGCCGCGGTGCACGACTTCGAGCGCGCTGCCATCCAGTTCGCAGCGCAACACCGCGCCCTCGTGCGGGTACGCGAGCGTGCGCTCGCCTTGCTGCACGTGGAAACCGCGGTCGCCGATCGAGAAGTACAGCCGGCGGTCGGGGCCGACGATCAGTCCGTGCAGGTCGTGGCCGATCAGCGAGGTGTGCACGCCGAAGCCGTCGTGCACCGCGCTGCGTTCGTCGGCGACGCCGTCGCCGTCGCGGTCGCGCAGCCGCCACAGCTTCGGGATGTTGGTGAACCACACGTCGTTGCCGACCGGCAGCACGCCCGACGCGATGCCGTCGGCGAGGTCGCTGAAGCCATCGGCGAACACCGTCGAACGATCGAGCGTGCCGTTGCGGTCGCTGTCGAACAGCATCCGGATGCGCTCCGAGTACGCGGCGTACTTCGGGATGTCCTTCGCTATGTGCTTGCCGTACTTGGCGACGCGGTCGGCGACGGTCAGGCAGGCGAGGTCGTCGTCCTTCCACTGCATGTAGTTGCGGGTGTCGAAGACGCCGTCGTTGATCCGGAACGTCTCGGCGACGAAGCAGCGGCCCTTGCCGTCGAACGCGAACGCGACCGCATTGCACAGGTCCGGCTCGGCGGCGACGAGGTCGCAGGCGAGGCCGGGGGCGAGCCGGAAGCTGCGGATCTGCTCCTGGGCCTCGCTGCTCGCGGGCGCCACGTACATCGGGCGCTTCTCGGGCGGCGTCGCCGCGTCGTGCTGGGCGGGCAGCGCGCCGGCGATGGCCAGCGCGGCGAACGGAACGGCGGCGGCGGGAAGGAGTGGGCGGCGGCGGGGCGGCACGATCCGACCATGCTCGCCAGCGGCCGCGGACTTTGCGAGTCCGCGTTGCGTTCAGCCGGCGGTGCCGGTCACTTGCCGGGCGTCGCGGCCGCGGCGTTCGACGGATTCTGGCAGCCGTACTTAACCTGCTGCTTCTGCATGCCGGCCTTCACCGCGTCGTCGATCGACATGCGGTGCAGCCACACGTCGCTGTCGGCGGTCACGGTGCTGCCCTGCTTGTTCAGCCCGAGCATCGAGCGCAGTTCGTTCTGCCAGCCGTCCGCGGTGACGCCGGCCTCGGCCTTGTTGCGATCGATCACGGTGCGCGCCGCGAAGCTGGCCGCCCACTTCTCGTCCAGCTGCAGTTCGACCTTGCCGGCGACGTTGCCGGTCGACTCGGCGGTCAGCAACTGCGCCTCCTCGTCGAGCTTGCCGGCGGCGACCACGGTGTTGAACTCGTTGTACTCACCGACCAGCGCCGGACCGAACAGGTTGTCCTTCAGCGTCATGCCCTTCGACTGCTTGACGTTGTCGACGTCGTAGTAGTCGTTGAACGCGAACACGTTGCCGGTCGCGGTGACGATCGTGTCGCTGTCCATCTTCAGCGAACTGCCGCCGTGGGTCGCGTACGGGTCGTACTTCCAGCTGAACAGCACCGTGTTGTCGGCGACGGTGAACTGCGGATAGCCCTTGCCATCCCTGGGGTGCCAGCTCGACACGCAGTTGATGCCGGTGCCGGTGTTGTTGATCACCAGGTTGTTGGTGATCGTCAGCTTGCTGTTCTCGCAGCCGAACGCGTAGATCGCGCCGGTGCCGCCGGTCGGCGCCGTGTTCATCACGATGCAGTTGGTGATCGTCGCGGTGCCGCCGCGCGGCGTGTCGACGAAGATGCCGGGCGACTCGGGCGTCGCGTTGGCGCCGGTCGCGGCGTTGAACTTGCGCACGATCTTCAGCCCCTCGTCCTTGGCGAACTGGTTGCGCGGGCCGTTGTCGACGATGACGCCGTCGACCACGATGTTGCCGGGCGTCTTCTGGCCGCGGCAGTCGATCCACAGCCGGGCGTTGAAGTTCCAGTTCTTCGACTTGTTGTCGCCGGTCAGGATGGTGCGCGTGCTGCCCCACGGATCGCGCGCGGTGAAGTCGTCGTTCCAGCCGCCGACGATCGAGCAGGTCACCGCGATCTTGTCGCTGCCGCAGTCGCCGCGGCCGGTGTAGGTGCCGCCGGCGATCATCACGGTGTCGCCCGGCTGCAGGGCCGGAACGAGGATCGCGAGGTCGCGCACCGGCTCTTCCTTGCTGCCCTTCTTGCCCTTGCCCTTCTGGGCGGACACATAGTACGTGGTGCCCTGGGCGGTCAGCGGAACGGAGACGAGCAAAGCACACGCGGCGAACGCGAGGGTACGGGGGATGGTCATGGCCGTGGTATCGGTGCCGTGGCATCGTGCCTTGAGGCGAGCGCCGGTCAGGCGCGCGCCGGAGCTTCCGGATGTGGCGCACCAGGCAGGGCTGGTTGGTCGGGGTCGTTGTCGCGACGCTCGCGGGCGGCATGGCGGCGTCGTCGCTGCTGTCCGCACGCGGCGAGCACGTCGAGGCGCGGGTCAGGGC
>JBASWX010000708.1:0-4719 GCA_049276695.1 Planctomycetota bacterium | reverse complement strand
GCTGCCCCCCGGGCGCTGGTGGTCGGCGGGCCGCGCGCTGCGCACGGCCTGGCTCGGTCAGCGGGCGCTGCAGCTCCAGCACGGCCGGCCGCCGCTGTTCCCGGCGTTCTTCCAGAAGTGGTGGTGGCTTGGCGGTGGTGGGGCCTTGTATGTTCCCGCCGCGTGCACCGACGAGCGGATCGAACAGGAAGTTGCGGCGGCGGCAGCGGGGTTGGCGGTCAACGGATCGGCCGCCGCATCGGGGCGGATCGGACTCGCCGGCGCGGAGCCGCCCGATGAGCGAAGGTGAGATGGCCGGCTCCCGCGACCGCGCGGCGGCAGGCGAAACTCCTGCCAACGGCACCAACGGCACCAACGGCACCGCGAGCCACAACGGCCATGTGCTGCACCTCGGCAACGGCAAGCCATCGGTGACCCTGCCGCAGCGCAACCGCCCGTTCCGCGCCGGACCGGTCAAGCGCGTGCTGTTCATCGGCAAGAACATGTCGCGCACCCGCTGCACCGGCGGGCTGGTCGACGCGCTGCAGCGCCACGGCGTCGAGGTCCGCTGGCGCAACATGGTGACGCTGCGCCGCTGGTTCGGCGGCGGCAACGCCAACCGCATCGCGCGCTTCGAGTACCGGCGCTTTCGGCCGGACACCGTGATGGTGTTCAACACCGACCTGCCGCCGCAGCTCGCCGCCGAGTTCCGCGAGACCTCGCGGCTGGTGGTCTGGTGCGAGGAGCCGTTGGTCGCGGTCGAGCCGTCGCTGCTCGACTACTTCGCGCTCGCCGACCTCGTCTGCCTCAGCAACCCGACGCGGCTGCCGCTGCTGCGCGAACAGGGCCTCGACAACCTGGCGTTCCTGATGAGCGGCTTCGCGCCGAAGTACCACCGCCCGGCCCCGCGGCAGGCGCCGCTGCGCGACGTCGCGTTCATCGGCACGCCCGGCCGCCTGGGCCAGCGCGCCGAACTGCTGGCGACGGTCGCCAAGCACTTCCACACCGAGGTCTTCGGGCTGCACTGGAAACGCTGGCCGCAGTACTGCGGCGACCTGCAGGTCAGCAAGCCGATCGGCAACCGCGAGTACGCGCAGGTCTGTGCCACCTCGAAGATCGTGCTCGGCATGAACGAGGTGAACGACGACCCCTCGTACTTCAGCAACCGCACCTTCCTGACGCTGGCGTGCCGCGCGTTCCACCTGACGCACTACGTGCCGCGGCTCGAGCAGGTGTTCCGCGACGGCGAGCACCTGTCGTGGTTCCACGGCGACCACGACATCTGCGAACGCATCGCGCACTGGCTGCCGCTGGCCGAGGAACGCGACCGCATCGCCGGTGTCGGCCTCGCCGAGGTGGTGCAGCACCACCAGTACTACCACCGGGTTGCGCGCATCCTGAACTGGCTGCAGTACGGGCTGCCGAAGTTCACGTTGGAAGACGCGCTGGCAGCCGCGAACCACCGTTCGGTGCCGCAGCCGTCGCCGGCGGCGTCGCCGCTGCCGCGGTCGTAGCTGCCGCGGGCAGCGCGCCGGCGACCTCGACCTCGACCTCGACCTCGCGCTCGCGCCCGGCGGGGGCCGTTCCGTATCATCCGGGAATGAGCCAACTGCTGCGCACTGTCGTCGTCCCGCTGCTCGCCCTCGCCGCGTTCCTGCCCGCCCAGGAAGGCGAGAAAGCCAAGCCCGCCGAGTCCAAGCCGGCCAAGGAGCAACCGCAGGGCGACGACGCGCTGACCGCGAACGACGTCGCGATCAAGGCGATCGACAAGTTCATCGCCGATTCGAAGATCGACAAGGCGAAGTCGGGCTGGAAGACGTCGCTGAGCAAGCCGCCGAACCTGCCGTTCGACGCGAACGCCGACTACTTCTGGCACATGGAGACGGAGTTCGGGCCGATCAAGCTGCGCTACTTCCCCGAGGCATCGCCGGCCCACGTGTCGAGCGGCATCTACCTCGCGCGCCTCGGCTTCTACGACGGTCTGACGTTCCATCGCGTGATGCCCCAGTTCATGGCGCAAGGCGGCGACCCGGCTGGCAATGGTCAAGGCGGCCCGGGCTACCGCATCGATGCCGAGTTCAAGAACGGCCTCAAGCACTCCAAGGCCGGCATCCTGTCGATGGCGCGCACGCCGGATCCGAACTCGGCCGGGTCGCAGTTCTTCATCACCTTCAAGGACACGCCCCCCCTCGACGACTCCCCCGCGCGCCCGGGCTACACGGTGTGGGGTGAGGTCGTCGCCGGCATGGAGGCGGTCCGCGAACTCGAGAAGCGCGGCACCAACGAGAACAACGGCATGCTGAAGACCCCGATCAAGATCCTCAAGACCTGGGTCAGCGTGGCCGCGAAGGCGAAGGCGGCCGAGAAGCCGAAGGCCGAGCCGCCGAAGGAAGAGAAGAAGGAGCCGGGGTGCTGACTCCCACCGGCGCTGGAACGGCGACACCAGGACCACAGCGCGGCTGGCACGTCGCGCCCTTGCTCCTGCTCGTCGCCGGTGCCGTCGGCTGCGGCGTCAACGCCGGGCTTGCGAACGCCACTCCTGGCGGCCCAGGCAGCAACGGGCTGGCGGAACAAGACGCCGCGATCCTGGCGATCGACAAGTTCATCGCGGACAGCAGGGTCGACAAGGCCGCCGCCGGTTGGCGGACTCGCCTCGCGCAGCCTCCCAAGGTCGAGTTCGACGCGACGCACGATTACTTCTGGCACGTCGAGACCGATCTTGGCTCCCTGAAGATCAAGCTGCACACCGACACCGCGCCCATGCACGTCGCCAGCGCCATCTACCTGGTGCGCCTCGGCTACTACGATGGCCTTTCGTTCCATCGCGTGATTCCCGGGTTCATGGCCCAGGGCGGTTGCCCCGAAGGCAGCGGCCGCGGCGGTCCCGGCTACCAGTTCAGCGGCGAGTTCCAGGGCAACCGCAAGCACGACAAGCCCGGCGTGCTCAGCATGGCGAACGCGGGCCCCAGCACCGACGGCTCGCAGTTCTTCCTGACCTTCGTGCCGGCGCCGCACCTCGACGGCCGCCACACCATCTGGGGTGAAGTGGTCGACGGCATGCCGGCGCTGAAAGCGCTCGAGGGCAAGGGCACCGCCGGCGGCGTGCTGGCGGACGACGAGCAGATCAAGATCGTGCGCACCTCGATCAGCGTCGCCGAGAAGCCGAAGGGCGAGGCGCCCAAGGACGAGAAGAAGAAGAAGGAGCCCGGCAAGTAGCCGCGCCGCCGGGCGCCGCGGGTCAGAACCCCGTCTCGAGCGCCAACGCGATCTTGCGCGCCAGATCCTCGACCAGTTCGGCGCGCGCGGTGGTCAGGTTCTCGCCGATCGGCGTGCGGAACTCGGTGCGGTCGGCGATGCGCCGTTCGAGCACGACCTTGCCGTCGCGGCCGACGAGCCGCATCCACACGCCGGCACGGAACGCGCCCTCGCGGACCGGGTCGCTGCGGCTGCCGGTCACCAGCGTGCGTTCCTCATCGTCGGTGATCGTCACTTCCAGCCGCGCGTCGGCGGAACGGGCGTCGGCCAGCACCAGGTCGCTCGACACCGGCAGTTCGCGGGTCAGCGCCAGACCGAGGTCGACTTCGAGGCGTTGCCGGTACGTGTCGTTGCCGACGACCTGCAGCGCGACGGTGCGGATGCCCTGTTCGCGCAGTCCGCTGCCCTGCGTGTAGCCGCAGCCGCCGGCGAGCAGCGACAGGAACACCGCGGCGCGGATCACGGCGGCGACGCTCCGCCGGGACTGGCCCCGGCACTGGCGCGCAGCTCGTTGCGCGCGGTTACCGCCTCGGCGTAGCGGGGCGCGGCCGCGAACTCGGGGCCCGCGGCGACTTCGAGGTGGTGGAGCTGGCCCGCCACGTTGTCGATGCGGCGGTAGTAGGCGGCGATGCGCAGGTGGCGGTCGAGGCGCCAGGCCAGCAGTTGCGCCGCGGCGGCGGTCGCCGCGCGCACGATCTCGGGGTTCTCCGGCGGGTTGGCGAGGAAGTCACGCAGCTCGCGCTGGCCCTGTTCCATGCGGTCGAGGTCGTAGGCGGGCCCCTCGATGCTGGCGACGATGCTCATCGCGAAGCGGAACTGCGCGTAGCCGACCCACTCGCTCTCCGGCCGCTCGAGCATCAGCTGCCGGAAGCGCGCCTGCGCCAGTTCGTGGTTCTCGTCGGCGAACGCCAGGTCGCCGAGGATGCGCAACGCATCGGCCAGCCGCGGACTGTCCGGGTGGCGGGTGACCAGGTGCTCGAGCACCGAGCGGCCGGCGCGCTCGTCGGACCAGAAGAACAGGAAGCCGGAGTCGCTGCGCACCAGTGCCTGCCCGATCTGCCACAGCTTCTCGACCACCAGCGGCCGCAGGTCGCTGTGCGGGTTGCGTTCGGGGAACTGCTCGAGCACCAGGAACGCCTGCCACAGCTCGCCCTGGCCGTGCAGGCTGGTCGCGCGCGCGACGTCGACGCGGTCGCGCAGCCGCTTGGGGCAGGCGTCCTGCGCCAGCGGCTCGAGCGTGTCGAGGGCGTCGTCGAAGCGCCCGGCGACGACCAGCGCCTCGCCGGCGGCGACCTTCGGCTCCGCTTCGGCGAGCGTCAGCGGCGGCGGGGTGGCGCACCCTCCCGCGAACGCCGCGAGCAGGACCGGAAGGAAAGCGCGCGCGCAAGTCACCGCGGCCATGTTCGTCGCCTGTCGCCGGACGCGCGAGAACATTCTCGCCGCGGCCAGCGGTCAGCAGCGGGCGAACAGCAGCGCGCGCAGGCC
>JBASWX010000707.1:0-4322 GCA_049276695.1 Planctomycetota bacterium | reverse complement strand
GCGCACGGGCGGCGCGCACCGGCTTCGCGTCGGCGGCGTCGTCCTCGGCCAGCAGCGTGTCCTCCTCGGAGATCTGCTCGGTCACCATGCCGGTGTCGTCCTCGAGCGCATCCCCCATCGACAGCTTGGTGGCGCCTTCGGCCTTGGTGTGCAGGCCTTCGATGTCCTCCTTGCGGAACTTCATCGAGTCGCCGTCGCGATAGGCGCGGATCTCGCCTTCGGACACCAGCTTCTTGAGTTCCTCGCTGCGCATCTTCAGTTCGCGCAGGGCCTTCTCGAAGGAGAGGAAATCTTCGTTCTTGTCGGACACGGACCTACCTCACAACGTCGCGGGGACGGACCAGGGGAGAGGGGATTTCGGGAGAGGGCTCAGCCGACCAGCGAGGGACGGCCGGGCGATGGGCCGCAGGAGCTTACCGCACGCCCGGCGTTTGGGTAGCCACTACTTGCGGCCCTGGCTGCCGGGTTCGAGGCCGGTACCGACCTCGGCGTCCTTGCGACCGCGCTTTGCGAACAGTTCCTGCAGCTGCTCGTACTCGTACTCGCTGCGGTCGTTGTAGCCGCGCAGCTGCAGGTCCAGGTCGATGCGACGGGCGCCGACGAACACTACCCGGCGCTGCTCCGCCGACCCGCCGCGCGCCTCGTAGATCGCCAGCTGGCGGTTCACGGTGTCGACCAGGTACAGCACCGAAGTGCCCATGCCGTAGCTGCCGGTGACCGCGAGGAAACCGTTGGCACTGGCGGTTTGGCCCGTCTCCTCGTGGTAGGCGACCGCCGGCTCGGAACCGGTCGGCACCGGTTCGGCGGGTGTCGGCGGCGGGTTCACCGGCCCGCGCCCCTGCGCTTGCACCAGCCCGGCTGGTGCCGGGGACACCGCACCCGCCGGCGGCCAGGCGCGCCCAGCCAGGAACGACACGCCGAAACCGGCACCGAGCAGGAAGGTCTGCTGCCACGCTTTCATGGGATCGAAGCTCCGGACCCGGCACCGACCGGCCGGGGGCGCGGACTCTACTGCCTCGCCGGCACCGGCGCGAAGGCCCCCTTCGCCAGGAAGTGCAGCACCTGGTGCAGCGCCGCGTCGGCCACGGTCAGGCCGGTGTGGCCGACGGGCAGGGTCACCTCCGCTTTGGCACCGGGCAGGTGCGCCTCGGCCACCGCGACCGTGCCGTCGTCGTGACCCGGGATCGCCGGGTTGGCTGCGCCGAGGTCGCCGACCACGGCCCCGCTGCGCTCCGGCCACGGCAACGGCAACCGGTGCAGCGGATCGCCCGGCGACAGCTGGCAGGCAGCCCCGGTGCCCATCGCCCAGCGGAACACGAACCAGTGCCGGCGCAGATCGGCCAGCATCGCGCCGCGGTGCGGCGTGCCGAGGTACACGCACGCCGCCGGCGCCACCGCCCCGGGCGACCGCAGGTACTGCTCGATCACCAGCCCGCCGAGCGAATGGCCGACGAACGCCCACTCGTCGACTGGCCCGCCCGCCCGCCGCGTCTCGATCGCCGCCGCCAGGGCCACCGCATGCTGTTCGATCGTGCCGCGCGTACTCGGGTAGCCGGGGTTCAGGACCTCGTAGCCGTGCGCCGCGAGCGTGCGTTGCAAGCGACCGAGTGACCGCGCGGTGCGGAACAGGCCGTGCTGCAGCACGACGACGCGCACCTTGCCGTCGGCTGGCGCGCGCAGCGTCGCCACCCCGACGACGCCGCCGAGGTTGTGCACGAGATCGAATGGGTACGCGACCGGCGCCCCGAGCAGCACGCCAGCGGCGAACAGCGCCGCGAGCGCAGCAACGACGCCGCCGAACCAGTGCCACCAACGCCGCCGAGTCGCCATCAACCGGACTCCGGCCAGCCGCTGTGCAGGCGCGGCCCGCACGGCAACGCCCGCACCACCGCGGCCTCGTGCTCGGCCAGCACTGCGCAGCGGGCCCCGAGTTCCGCCGCCCCCAGCAGTCGGCGCGCGAGGTCCAGGTAGGCGGGCGCGTGCCGCGCTTCAGCGACCGCCAGTTCGCCGTAGAACGCCGCCAACTCGCCGTCGATCGGCGCGAACGCCGTCGCCAGCAGCGCCATGCGCTCCTGCGAGCGCGCCTCGATCAGCGCTGCCACCACCAGCTCGTCGGCGAGGCGCCCCGGCAGGTCGCGCGCCACGCCCGCCTTCAACCGCTCCGCGTACGGCGAGGGCACCAGCGTCGTGAACGCGATCTTGCGCTGCCGCAGCAGCCGCAGCGTGCGTTCGAAGTGCGTCAACTCCTCGCGCGCAAGCGCCGACAGCACGCGCTGGCTCGGTCCGACCACCGGCAGCCGGAACAGGAACTGCAGCGCAGCCGCGGCTGCCTTGCGTTCGAGGTGGGCCTGGTCGACCAGCAGTTCGGCGGCATGCGCGCACTGGGCCGCCGCCCATGCCGGTGGCGTCGACCAGCGCAGGCGCAACGCGACCGCGGGCTCCGACTCGGGAAACACCCGCGCAGGCTACAAGGCTCGCGGGCTGCGGGCGACCGCCGGTCCGTCAGCCCTGCGGGCCGAGGATCTCGCGCACCCGGTCCAGGATGCGGGTCGGGCTGAACGGCTTGGTCATGTAGTCGTTCGCACCAGCACTCTTGCCGACCTCACGATCGCATTCCTGGCCCTTGGCGGTCAGCAGGATGATCTTCACGCCAGCCAGCGCCGGATCGGCGCGCACCTGCTCGGTGACCTGGAAGCCGTTCAGCTTCGGCATCATCACGTCGAGGAACACCAGGTCCGGCTTGTGTTCGCGGATCGCCGCGAGCCCTTCCTCGCCGTTGCGCGCCTCGAACACCTTGTAGTTGTCCTTGCGCAGCACGAACGTCAGCGAGCGGCAGATGAACGGTTCGTCGTCGACGACGAGGATCGTGCGCTGCGTCATCGGGTCACCTCGGGGCGCGCGCGGCCGGCGGGCCGGTCGTTGCCGTCGAAGCGGATCACCACCGCGGTCACGTCGTCGGTGCCGCGCTGGCCCTGCCGGAAGCCGTCGAGCTCGGCGACGAGGCCGTCGACGATGCACTGCGAACTCGGCGCCTTCGCCAGCTGCGCCAGCGTCGCCGCCAGCCGCTCTTCGCCGAACATCTCACCGTTGCCGTCCATCGCTTCGGTGATGCCGTCGGTGAACAGCAGCAGGCAGTCGCCGGGCTGCAGCTCGAGCCGCCGGACCGCGTACTCGGGAGCGGGCACGAAGCCGAGAATGGTGCTCTCGCTGACCACGCGGTCGACGCTGCCGGAAGCTGCCCGGTAGACCATCAGGTCGTTGTGGCCGGCACTGACGTAGTCGACGCCGCCGGCGCCGTGCTGCAGCACCACCGCCGCCGCGGTCAGGAAGCGTTCGGTGCGGGTCAGGTCCTCGTACATGCGCGCCGCCAGCGCGCCGAAGATCTGCCGGCAGTCGGGCAGCAGCGACGCCAGCGTGCGCAGCATCGAGCGGGCGCCGACCATGATCATGCCCGACGCCAGGTTGTGGCCCGACACGTCGGCGACGACGACCATGGTGCGGCCATCGGCCAGCGGCACGTAGTCGAAGTAGTCGCCGCCGACCGCGCCGCAGGCGAAGTAGCGCGCCGCGACATCGAAGCCGCGCAGCACCACCGGCTTGTCCGGCAGGATCTGGTGCTGGATGGTCTGCGCCATCGCCAGTTCCTTGCCGAGCGCCGCAGTCTTGCGGGCGCCGAGCACCGCGCCGACCATCGCCGCGAACGACTCCGCGATGTTGCCTTCCTCGGTCCCGAGGCAGGCCCCAGCCGCGGTCTGGCCGTAGCTCTCGACCTTGTCGAACAGCAGCAGCGCACCGAGCAGGATGCGCTTGTCGCCAGCACCATAGGCGACCGGCACCCCGAGCACCTGGCGTTCGGCGAGGTGTTCGGGCGAACCGGGCGCGCCGAGCCGGCCATCGGCGCCGACTGCGCGCAGCACCACGCCTTCTTCGAGCGCCAGCACTTCGGCCAGCAGTCCCTCGGCCGGCACCAGGTCCGGCTGTTCGTCGGCGGGCCGCCTGCCTTCGCCGTTCTGGTCGAAGTGCACCAGCACCTCGCAGCAGCCCTTGTTCGGCAGGTGGCCGAGGTACATCACCTCGCGCACGCCGGCGGCGCGCTGGCAGGCGCGCAGACCCAGCGCCGCGATCTCGGTGTCATCGCCGCCGGCCGAGAGCCGCGGCAGCGTCTCGCCGATCATCGACACCTGCTCGAGCAGCCGCAGCGAGCTGGTGTTCATGCAGTCCATGTCGCGCTCGAGCCGTTCGCGCTCGGCGACCGTGGTCAGCAGCGCGCCGACCAGCGCCGCCAGCTCGGGGGTGGCCGTCGGCACCAGTGCTTCCAGTGC
>JBASWX010000706.1:0-10186 GCA_049276695.1 Planctomycetota bacterium | reverse complement strand
GCACACGCTGGCCCGGCCGGACACGATCGTGTGCCGCTGCGAGGACGTGCCGCTGGCGCGCGCGGTGGCGGCGGCGGCGGTGCACGGGCAATCGGCGCGCGCGATCAAGGTCGGTTGCCGCGCCGGTATGGGACCGTGCCAGGGCCGGATCTGCGGCCCGGCGCTGCAGGCACTCGCCACCGGCGACCCGACGCGGGCGATGGACGCGCCGGTCGTGCAGGTGCCGGTGAAGCCGGTCGCCACTGCGACGATCGTCGACGCGCCGCCGGCGGACGGCCCGGCGGTTTGATCGCTCACCAGCGCAGCACGAGCGGCAGGCCGGGTCGCAGGTCCGCGGTGGCACGCGCTGCATCGAACTCGAGTTCGAGCAACGGCTCGTTGCCATCGCGCAGCACGAGGCCGGGCACCGCGACCTCGTGCAGCAGCGACATCGGCGCCAGGTCGCGGATCGTCACGGTGGCGGTCACCAGCCTGCGGTTGGCGAGGCGATGGCTGCCGCCCAGCGGCACGAACGGCCGATCGAGCTGGAACAGCAGTGGCTCGCCGAGCACGCCGCTGTTGCACGCCATCGCCAGGCGCATACCCGCCGGCAGGAACGTGGGCCGATAGTCCCAGCTGGGGAACGGCGGCGGTTCCGCCGGAGCCGCCGGCCGCAGTGCGATCGCGAACGGCGACGCGCCGGTCGCGCGCCAGCGCGCGCGTTCGGAGAGGCCGAGCGGCTTCACCATCGGATCGCGCGCGGCCTGTTCGTCGTGCAGCCAAAGCAGTTCGAGGTAGCCGTCGGCGAAGCCGATGCAGGCGTTCGCCGTGCCCTGGCCGGCGTGCTGGCGCCGGACGTCGATCGCGAGGCCGAGTGCGAGCAGGGCTGCGGCCTCGGGCGCATCGACGCTGCAGAACACGGCCAGATGATCGAGGTGCGGCACGGCGGGTCAGGCGACCGGCAGGTCCGGTTGCGCCGTCGGGGCGGCGCGTTGGCGGGGGTGCGCGGCGATCAGCCGGGCGGTCGCGTCGACCAGTTCAGTCCCGGTGAACGGCTTCTGCAGGAACGCCGCGTGGCCGCCGGTGCACGGATCGGCGTCCGGTGCGTGCCCGCTCATCAGCAGCACGGGCAGCCCCGGCCAGCGGCGCCGCAATCCTGCCGTCAGCTCGCGGCCACCGGCGTGCGGCATCACCGCATCGCTGATGACCGCATCGATCGCGTCGGGGCGGTCGGCGAGCAAGGCCAACGCAGTCGCGGCGTCGGCGGCCGCGAGCACCTGGTAGCCGGCGCGGGTGAGGGCGCGCTGCGCGATGCTGCGCACCAGTTCGTCGTCCTCGACCACCAGCACGGTGTGGGTGCCCGCTGGCGCCGCGGCCAGGGGTTCGCTGCCGGTCGCGGGTGCCTGGTCGCCGGGTCGGGGCATGGCTGGGGACCTTAGCCAGCCGCCCCGGCAAGCCGCCAGCGCTACTCGGCTTCGGCGCGCCGTTCGCTGCGCTTGCGTTCGGTCTCGCGCAGGTGCTGCTTGCGCAGTCGCACCGCCTTCGCGGTGACTTCGACCAGTTCGTCCTCGCCGACGTACTCGAGCGCGTCCTCGACGTTGAACGAGCGCGGCGGCGGCAGCTTGACGAAGGTCTCCTTGGTCGAACTGCGCACGTTGGTCGCCTTCTTCTCGCGCACCACGTTGACGACCAGGTCGTTGTCCTTGCAGTGCTCGCCGACCAGCATGCCCTCGTAGACCTCGGCGCCTTCGGGCACGAAGAACGAGCCGCGGTCGCGCAGGCCGTCCATCGCGTAGAACGTCGTCTGGCCCTGCGCCATCGACACCAGCACGCCGGCGGTGCGCTCCTCGATCGGCCCGCGGAAGGGGCCATAGCCGTGGAACACGTGGTGCATCGTCGCTTCGCCGGCGGTGGCGTTGAGCAGCCGGCTGCGCACGCCGATCAGCCCGCGTGCCGGCACCGTGAACTCGAGCCGCGTGAAGGTGCCCTTGCGGTCCATCTTCAGCAGCTCGGCGCGCCGGGTGCCGAGGATCTCGATCACCCTGCCGACCGCGGCCGCGGGCGCGTCGACGGTCAGGTACTCGATCGGCTCCTGCTTCTCGCCGTCGATCGTCTTGAACAGCACCTCGGGCTTCGCGACCGCGAACTCGTAACCCTCGCGCCGCATCGTCTCGAGCAGGAAGCCGAGGTGCATCACGCCGCGGCCCGACAGCTGGAAGCTGTCGGCGCCGTCGCCCGGTTCGACCCGCAAGGCGACATTGACGCGCAGTTCCTTGTCGAGGCGGTCGCGCAGGTGGCGCGAGGTCAGGAAGCGGCCGCCGTCGCGACCGGCGAACGGCGAGTCGTTGACCCGCATCACGATCGTCATCGTCGGCTCGTCGATCGCGATGATCGGCATCGCCTCGGGCCGTTCGAGCGCGGCCAGCGTGTCGCCGATCTCGATGTTGTCGACGCCGTGGATGCCGCACAGGTCGCCGGCCTCGATCAGCGTGGTGTCCTCGCGCGTCAGGCCGACGAACCGCAGCACGCCGCGCACGCTGACCTCGCGCTGGGTGCCATTCCGGGACAGGTGCACGACGCGGTCGTTCGGGCGGATGCGGCCGCGGTGCACGCGGCCGATTGCGATGCGGCCGACGTAGTCGCTCCAGTCGAGCGAGGTGACGCGGAACTGCAGCGGCTGGTCCGGGTCGTCCTTGGGCGCCGGGATCTGCTTGAGGATCGCGTCGAACAGCGACATCAGGTTCTTGCCCTCGCCGCCCTGCTGCGCCGCCGCGAGGTCCGACGTCATCCAGCCCTGGCGCCCCGAGCCGTAGAACACCGGGAACTCGAGCGCCTGCTCGTCGGCGTCGAGGTCGATGAACAGGTCGAACACTTCGTTGACGACTTCCTGCGGGCGCGCCTCCGGCTTGTCGATCTTGTTGACGACGACGATCGGCTTCAGGTGGTGCGAGAAGGCCTTTTGCAGCACGAAGCGCGTCTGCGGCATCGGCCCTTCGGCGGCGTCGACCAGCAGCAGCACGCCGTCAGCCATCGACAGCACGCGTTCGACCTCGCCGCCGAAGTCGGCGTGGCCGGGCGTGTCGACGATGTTGATGCGCGTGCCCTGGTAGGTGACGACGGTGTTCTTGGCCAGGATCGTGATGCCGCGTTCGCGTTCGAGCTCGTTGCTGTCCATCACGCAGTCGCCGACCGCCTGGTTGGCGCGGAAGGTGCCGGTCTGGCGCAGCAGGCCGTCGACCAGCGTGGTCTTGCCGTGGTCGACGTGGGCGATGATCGCGACGTTGCGGATGTTCGGGGCCATGTGCCGGAGCGTGCCTCGTAGTCCGGCGCGAGCGGCGCGGGCATGAACGGGGGGCGAGGATTGTCGCGAACGGCGGGCTTCGGTCAACAGCCGTGATGGCCAGTGGCGGCGCCAGCCACGGCGACCCGCCTGCGGCGCCGCTGCGATTGCCTTGCCATCGATAAGCAGCACGAAACGCCGCGTGATCGCGAAGTGTGCGCCGGGGCGTGGGCGGCGCCGCTAGCGTGGCTCCCGTCGCCGTCGTGACCGTCACGCTGCGGCGCCGCGATCCCGAGACCCGAGCCCGAATCCCCATGGTCCTCGCCACCGTCGCCGCCTTCGCCGTGCTGATGATCGTCGCCGAGTCGTTCGCGGGGGCCCGGCGGTGGCCGCACGTCGCCGGGTGGTGGGCGCGGGCGCTGTTGCTGAACTCGGTCCAGGTCGGCGTCGCCGCCGCGGCCGGCCTGACCTGGGAACGGTGGACCGCCGGGCTGCGGCCGTGGTCGATCGAGGGCCTGCCGCTGCCGGTGCAGGTGGCGCTCGGCTACGTCGCGATCACGTTCGTGTACTACTGGTGGCACCGCTGGCGGCACGAGGTGCCGCTGCTGTGGCGCTGCGTGCACCAGGTGCACCACAGCCCTGCCCGCATCGAGGTGATCACCAGTTTCTACAAGCATCCGCTCGAGATCCTGCTCAACAGCTTGCTGTCGACGGCGGTGCTGTACTGCCTGGTCGGCGTCGGCCCTGCGGCTGCGACGTACGCGGTGCTGGTCACCGGCGTTGCCGAGCTGTTCTACCACTGGAACGTACGCACGCCGCACTGGCTCGGCTACCTGGTGCAGCGACCGGAGAGCCACTGCGTGCACCACCAGCGTGGCGTGCACGCGTTCAACTTCTCCGACCTGCCGGTCTGGGACATGCTGTTCGGCACCTTCCGCAATCCGCGCGAGTGGAACGCGGAGTGCGGTTTCGGCGCCGCGGCGGAACGGCGGCTCGGCGCCATGCTGCGCTGGAGGATCGTGTCGTGAACAAGTACGCGCTCGTGCTGCTGGTCGTCGGCAGCTCGCAGATGGTCGGCGACCTGTGCGGGTGGCGCGCCGTGAAGGCGATCGGTGCCGCGACGCTGATGGCGCCAGCACCGCGGGTGTTCTCGGCGGTGCGCGGCTTCGAGACCTACACGACGCGGTTCTTCGTCGACTGGACCGATGCTGCCGGCGGACGGCACTCGCTCGAACTGGTGCCGGAAGTCGCGGCGCGGCTGCGCGGGCCGTACCTGCGGCGCAACGTCTGGGGCGCCGCCCTCGCCTACGGACCGGTGCTCGCTGCCGAGCCGGCCAGCCGGGCGCTGCTGGCATCGGTGCTGGCGTTCGGGCTGGGTGGTGACGCCAGGCTGCTCGCCGAACTCGGCGCCACCGCCGGCAGCGTGCGCGACGTCGTCGTGCGGTACGAACCGCGACCCGGCGTGTCGATGCCCGACCTGCCGCTGCGCCTGCCGGTGCCGCTGGTGCCATGAACGACTGCGCGGGATGGACGGCGCGCCAGTACGGCCTCTTCCGGCTGCTGTTCGGCGGCTGGCTCGCCGTGCACTTCGCGGCGTTGGTGCCGTGGGGCGCCGAACTGTTCTCGAGTGCGGGAGCGCTGCCGGACGCGGCGGCGAGCCCGCTGCTGCGGTTGTTCCCCAACCTGTTCCTGCTGGCGGACACACCGGCGTTCGTCACCGCGGTGCTCGTGCTCGCCACGGTCGCGGCCGTCGCGTTCGCGATCGGCGCCGGCGATCGCGCCGCGGCGTTGCTGATGTGGTGGATCTCGGCGTCGCTGTTCGGGCGCAACCCGCTGACGAGCAACCCGAGCCTGCCGTACGTGGGACTGTTGCTGCTGGTGCACGCCGGCGTTCCGAAGCTGCCGCCGCTGCGGGCGCTGCTGCGCGAGGATGCCGCCGTCGCGGCCTGGCACCTGCCGCGGTCCCTGCACCGCGTCGTGTAGATCCTGATGAGTGCCGGCTACTCGTTCAGCGGCTGGACCAAGCTGGTGAGTCCATCGTGGTGCGACGGCTCGGCATTGGCGCGCGTGCTCGAGAACCCGCTGGCGCGGCCCGGCGGCCTGCGGCTCGTCCTGCTCGACCTGCCGCCGGTGGTGCTGCAGGCGATGACTTGGGGTGTGCTGGCGCTCGAACTCGGCTTCGTGCTGTTCGCGGCGAGCCGGCGCCTGCGGCCGTTCGCCTGGCTGGCGATGCTGCTGATGCACGGCGGGCTGGTGATGCTGATCGACTTCGCGGACTTGTCGGTTGGCATGGTGATGCTGCACCTGTTCACCTTCGATCCGGCGTGGCTGCGATGGCACCGGCAACCGGCGACATTCGCCGCGGACTGGCACGGCAGTTGATCCATGGCAGCGACCGGAGTTCGCGCCGGCTCTGTTCGGTCTGAAAGACCTCGGCAGGGCGGGCGTCGTATTACCGGTGTTCCCCTGACCCCGGTGCTGTCATGGTGCTCGCCAAGCTGTTGTCCGCCGTCGCCAACCCGAAGCTGCAAAGTGGCCAGAAGGTCCGTGTTGTGGACCTCGATGCCTGGCTCGACGTGGCCACGGATCGCTTCCCGGCGACCGTGTCGCGGCTCGCGCGCAAGTTCGCGGACGCTGCCGCGACCCTCGATCTGGCGGCCTGCCGCGATCAGCGGCTGGCCGCCAATCCGGCAGCCATGACAGAACTGCCGGAAGTGCGCGAGGCGCTGTACCAGCAGGACCTGCGCCGCATCGTTCCGATGGACCGGGTCGAGGAGTTCCGGATGGCCCGCCGGTACGAGTTCCTGGTCGGGCTGGTGCGGCGGGGTCTGGAGCAGGCTGGCATCCCCGCGAACGAAGCGGCCGAGCTGACGACGGGGCCGGTGCCGGTCGCCCTTGCCCGACTCGAAACGCTGCCGGCTCGCAAGGCGGTCCGGCGCGAGTGGCTGGCGACGATGATCCGTCAGCTCGACGAACTGCGTCGGCTCTACGTCGAGGGTGCGCTGTCGATCGTGCTGACGACCGTGCACCGCTACCGCGGCCTCGGCGTCGACACCGCTGACCTGATCCAGGAAGGCAACGCGTCGCTCTACCAGGCCATCGATGGCTTCGACTGGCGCCGCGACGTGCGCTTCCGGACCTATGCGCAGTTCTGGGTCCACCAGGCCGTGCTGAAGACGCTCTACAACAGCTCGCGCACGGTCCGCGTGCCGATCTGGGTGCAGAAGATCCTCGGCAAGATCCGCCGCGCGCAGGATGAAGCGCGGCGCGCCGGGGCCGAACCGAGCCACGCCGACATCGCCGCCCGCATCGGTGTGCCGGTGGAGAAGGTCGGGTTCGTGCTCGGCACCCGCCGCTACGCGGTCAGCCTGGATGCGCCGGGCGGGCGCGACGACGGGGTGACGTTGGCCGAGACGTTGGCCGACGACGACCAGATCCCGGTGCCCGAGATGGTGCCTGCGGGTGACCTGCGGGCGAGCCTCGATGCCGCGATGCACGATCTGCCGGTGCGCGAACAGAGCATCCTGCGCCGTCGATTCGGACTGGATGGCAGCGAGCCGGCGACCCTGGGCGAGATCGCTGCCGACCTCGGTGTCACTGCGGAACGCGTGCGGCAGCTGCAGAACGCGGCGCTCGGGCGCATGCAGCGGCCCGCCAAGCTGCGGCAGCTGCAGGCGTTCGTCGAATAGCGTGGCGCGGGCCGGGCGGCGACGACGTCAATCGTCCTCGTCGTCCGCCGCCGCCGACTCGCGACTGCGCGCGGTCATCAGCGGCAACGTCGCCGCGAACAGCTCGCGGTAGACCGCGGGGCGCTGGTCGCGCGCGATCGGCAGGATGCGGCGCATCATGCGCACGTTGCGCAGTTCGATCGGGGCGACGATCGCGCCGGCTTCGCCCGAGCCCGAGGCCAGCACTTCACCGGTCGGATCGACGATGCGGCCGTCGCCGGGGAACGCCAGCGACTCGCCGCCGCGTTGCGACGGCTCCTGGCCGGTGCGGTTGCAGCCGAGCACGAACATCTGGTTCTCGATCGCGCGCGCGCGCAGCAGCGTGCGCCAGTGCTGCGCCCGCGCCTCCGGCCACTGTCCGGGCACGGCCAGCAGTTCGGCGCCGTGGTGGAAGTACCAGCGGGCGATCTCGGGGAAGCGCAGGTCGTAGCAGATCAGCACGCCGAGGCGTCCGAACTCGGTGTCGACCACGCACGGCCGGTCGCCGGCGGCGTGGCGCCGGTGTTCGAGGTTGGGCGAGAACAGGTGGATCTTGCGGTACGAGCCGAGGCGCTCGCCGCGCTGCCAGACGTGCGCGGTGTTGAACACCCGGTCGTCGACGGGCTCGATCGTGCTGCCGACCACGACCAGCGCGTGCGCGCGCGACAGTTCGGCGAGTTCGCGTTCGGCGGCGTCGGCCTGGCGCACCACGTCGTCGTCGAAGCTCGGCAGGAACGACGTCGACCACAGCTCGGGCAGCACGCACAGCCGCGCCCCGGCGGCGACGGCCTCGTCGATCCCGGCCCGCATCGCGGCGACGTTCGCGGCGACGTCGCCTGGCCGCACGTCGAACTGCACGCAGGCGGCGAGGAAGTCGCGAGCGGTGGGAGGGGGCACGGGCGCAGGATAGTCGGCGCCGCCGGGGCGGTCACGACCGCGCTGCGTTCTCGCGCCAGTACCCACGAACGGCGACGGGGACGCAGCACCGGCAGGCGCTGCCTCCCCGTCAGGGCTCCATGCGCAGGGCGATCAGCCCTTGAACAGGATGTCGTCGGTCGGCAGACCGGGCGCGCGCTTCTGGCGCGGCGCTGCATTGGTGCGCGTCTCGACGATCAGCTGGTCGCTCGGCTTGAAGATGATCGTCTCCTTGTTGGCGACGTCGATGCTCTCGCCGGTCAGCGGGTGCTTGTAGGCGCGGCCCTTGCGGATGCGCCGCTCGAAGGTGCCGAAGCCCTTGACCGCGACCTTGCCGCGCCCGCGCAGCAGATCGCTGACGGCGTCGAGCACCGCGTCGAGCACGCGGGCGGCGGTCCGGCGCGGCACGTTCAGTTCCTCGGCCACCTGGTCGGCCAGGATGCCCTTGTTGGCCTGGCGGCCGAAGGCCTCCTCGGCGGCTGCGGTCGCCTTGCCCGGCGCCTGATCCATGCGATCGATCGCATCCTGCTTCGTCGTGCGGTTCATCCTCTGATCCCCTGTTTCCCGTTTGATGTGTGGCGAGCGCGAGACTCGCTTTGCTGGAAAGTCCCCTTCAATTCCCCTTTCAAACCTTCACGGCCTGCGGCACCGGCTTCTGGTCCCCGACGTAACGCTCGAGGCCCGACACCAGCTTCGCGAGGTAGCGCGCGGCGACGCTGCCGGGGAACACTTCGCTGAACGGCGCGCGCTTCAACACGGCGCCTTCGACCGAACTGTCCTCGGGCAGCAATCCGAGCCAGTTGAGGTCGAACCCCAAGAAGCGCTCGGTGCATCCCTTCAGCTTGAGGAACACCTGTTCGGCTTCCTCCGGTGAACGGACGCGATTGACGACGCAGTGGATCGGCCGCTTGTAGCCGTCCTGGACGACGACCTTCACGATGCCGTAGGCATCCGCGATCGCCGCGAAGTTGCTGGTGGTCACCACCACCGTGTGGTCGGCGATGGAGACGAAGTCGGTGACGCTCTTGCTGACGCCGGCGCTGGTGTCCAGGATGATCACGTCGCAGAACGGCCGCAGTTCGTCGATCGCGACGCAGATCCGGGCGCGGCCGTTGTCGTCGAGGTTGGCCATCTCCTTGACGCCGTTGCCGCCGCTGATGAACTTCACCTTGCACGGCCCCTGCTCGATGATCTCGGCGAGTTCCGCGCGGCCTTCGATGTAGTCCGACAGCGTGCGGGACGGCTTGATGCCGGCGATGATGTGCGCGTTGGCCAGGCCCAGATCGGTGTCGACGATGATCGTGCGATGACCTCGCCGGCTGAACTCGCACGCGAGGTTCACCGACAGCGAGGTCTTGCCGACGCCGCCCTTGCCTGACGTCACCGCGAAGATCGTCGCCTTGCGGCCTGGCTTCGTTGGATTCGCTTGCTCGACCATGAGAGTTGTGACTCAGCTCCCTGCTGGAACGGCACGGTCATCGACACATTGGCCCGGGGATCTTTCGTCCAACCGCGGGACGACGTGCTGCGGCGTGCTCAACACCGGCCGGCCGGCTGCCGATCGCAGGCGCGGTTGGTGGGCCAATGCGCATCAACCTGCCCGGACCGATGACTTCCGCGACCACTGAACGAGCCATGCCATCGGGCCCTGCGCCCGGACAGCCGACTGCGGCGACCGCCGCGGTACGCGGGCAGCTGTTGCGGTTCGCGGTCGTGTTGCCGGCGGTCGCGATGGCGGCGAGCCTCTCCGGTCTGGCGTGGTTCTGCCGCGATCTGCTCGCCGATGCCGCCGCCGGCCGCGCCGCGGTGGTCGGTGGCGCCGGGTTCTGGTCGGCGATCGGCGGGTTCCTGCTGGCGGTCGGCGGTCTCGTCGTGCTGCAGTCGATGCGGCTCGCCAACCGCGTCGCCGGGCCCGAGTATCGGCTGCGCCGCGCGCTGCAGCAGGTGCGCGCCGGCGACGTCGGCGCGCGGGTCACGTTGCGTTCCGGCGATCTGCTGACCGGGCTCGCCGCCGAGTGCAACGCGTTGCTCGACTGGGTCGCCGCCGGTGCGCCCGGTGTCAGCCAGCCGCCGGCACCGAAGGCCGTGACGGGCGCCGGGGAACGGGAGCCGTCCGCGTGAATCGCCGCGGCGACGCGCTCGAGCGGTGGCAGGCATGGGCCCTGCTCGGCTTGGCGGTGGGCATCGGAACGTGGTGGCGAGGTGAACTGGCGGCGGTGGAGCAGGGCCTGGTCGCGATGGAACGCGAACTCGACGGCGAGCCGGCCGGCGGTGGTGCCGGCGGCGATCGTGCCCACGGCAGCGT
>JBASWX010000705.1:0-1503 GCA_049276695.1 Planctomycetota bacterium | reverse complement strand
CGCGCACGCTGCGCGCGATCCCGCCCCGCGACCAGTTCAAGGTCACCGGCGAAGTGCGCGCGGTCGACCGCGAGCGCGGACGGCTCGACGTCGGCGGCGTGCCGCTCACCGTGGCGCCGGACGTCGATCTCGAGGTCGGGGGCCGGCGCGATCCGGACGACCCGCTGGCGCTGTTCCTGGCCGACGACCAGAAGGCGGTGCCGTTCTCGCTGCGCCTTTCCGACTCGCTGCGCCTCGGCGGCCAGGCCGCCGCCGAGAGCGAATGGGAGGACGAGTTCGACCTCGACGCCGGGCGCGACCGCGACCGCACCAAGCCGTCGTTCGGTGGCAAGCTCGACGCGCTGTGGCTGCTCGACGATCGCGGCAGCTACGCGCTCGGCGAGGTCGCGTTCGGGCGCAGCGACGTGCTGCGCGAGGGCGGCGTCGACAGCCACGAGGACAAGCTCGAACTGACGCGCGCCTTCGCGTCGCTGGCGGTGGCCGCCGACCTGCAGCTGCTGGTGGGGCGCCAGGACTTCGACGAGGGCCGCGAGTGGCTGTACGACGAAGTGCTCGACGGCGTGCGCGCGGTGTTCCGCCGCGGGCCGCTCGAACTCGAGGCCGGCGTCGCGGCGGGTCGCGAAGTCGCCGCCGAGGACAACGCCTACGAGGACACCGGCGTCTGGCTCGCCAACGCGCGCTGGCACCTCGACCCGGCGTCGTTCCTCGGCGCCTACGTGCTGCAGCGCACCGACGACAGCGCTGCTGGCTTCGAGCCGCTGCTGTTCGGCGTGCGCTCGCACCGCGAAGTGCGCCAAGGCCTCGGCCACTGGCTCGAACTGGGGCTCGCGCGGGGGCGCGCCGGCGGCCGCGACGTCGACGGCTACGCCTTCGACGCCGGCTGCCTGTTCACGTTCGACACCGCGTGGCGGCCCGCACTCGCCGCCGGCCTCGCGCACGGCAGCGGCCGTGCCGACGGCGACACCGCCAGCGGCTACCGGCAGTCGGGATTGCAGGACAACAACGCCAAGGTCGGCGGCGTCACCAGCGTGCGCTACTACGGCGAACTGCTCGACCCGGAGCTGGCCAACCTGAGGGTGGCGACTGCCGCGGTCGCGGTGCGCCCGTTCGCGGGCGCGTCGCTGTCGCTGCTGTGGCACGGCTACCGCCAGGACGTCGCCGCGACCGGCTCGCCGGACAGCAGCCTGCGCACGACGCCGAACGGCACCAGCCGCGATCTCGGCCAGGAACTGGACCTGGTCTTCGGCTACCGCGCCGCGCGCCGCTTCACCCTCGAACTCGTCTACGCCCGGTTCGAACCCGGCTCCGCGTTCGCCGCCGACACCGGCGCCGACCTGATCGCCTTCACGACCCGCCTGAGCTTCTGACCATGAACCTGACTGCCCGCCTGCTCCTGTCGTCCCTGTTCGCCCTCGCTGCCTGTGGTGGCGGCGGTGGCGGTTCCACCGGCAACGGCCCGGTCACCCCGCCCGGCCCCACCACTCCCCCGCCGCCCGCCGACAC
>JBASWX010000704.1:0-5030 GCA_049276695.1 Planctomycetota bacterium | reverse complement strand
CCGTTCGCCTGCCCGTTCGCCCAACGCCGCGCGGCCTTGCATCGCCGCCGAGCCCAGATCCAGCAGCAGCTCGTCGTCATCGTCGACCGCCGACGCCGCTTCCGCAGCCGCTGGCAGCTTCCCCGTTCGGCGCAGCAGCCGCGCAGCCGCAGCACCCGCGATCGGATCGCCGCCACCAGCTTTGCCACGTCCTCGTCGCGCACTTCGTCCTGTTCGCAGAACTCCGCGCTGCCGGAGAACCCGCGGCACAGCAAGGGCGACCTCGCGGCGACCCAGCGTCAGGTCATGGCTTGCGCTCGACCACGATGTCGCCGCGTTCTTGGAAGTAGCGGACCAGACGCCCGCGCTCGTCGACGTGGATCAACATCGCGATGCCGGCGATCGTCAGCGTCACCGCGCGCACCGGGGTGTCGACGCCACCGATCGCCAGCGCCGCCGCCTTGCCGCCGCGCACCTGCACCGGCATCACCGAGCGCGCCTCGGCGTGCACGATCTTGATCTTCGCCTCCGCGCCGTCGGCGAGTTCGCCGAGCCGCGCCGCGATCAGGCCGCACAGCGCGATGCTGTTGTTGTGCAGCATGAACACGCCGGCCTCGACGTCGACTTCGGCGCGCCGTTCGTCGTCGCCGTCCTGCTGCGTGACCACCGCCTTGTTGCCATCGACCTGCACGCCGAACGTCGTCTTCTTGCCGCCGGCCTCGCGCTCGGCGCGGAACGACCGCACGCCGCCGTCGCCGCCGACCACTGTGCGCAGCGCCTCGCGGAACCTGCCCCCGGCGAGATCGATCTTGCTGACGAACACGTGCCCGCCCTCGCCGGCACCCTCGTAGGTCATCGTCTCGACGCCGAGTTCCTTGCCGCCCTGCCGCCAGTTCCAGGTCCAGGTCTCGCCAACCGCCCATGGCCATGCATCGCTGCGCCGCGCGGCGGCGTTCGCCGGGCCGGCAGCCGAGCGTGGTTCGTAGTCGAGCACCTCGAGCAACTGCGGCCGGAACGCGGTCATCGCACCGTGCAGCCGGATGTGCGACGCGTCGACGAACGTCGCCTGCCCCGCGGTGCAGTCGACCGGCAGCCAGCCGATCTGCTCGCCGAGCCAGACCTCGTTCCACATGTGCTGGCCGAAGCTGCCACCGTACAGCGGCACGTACATCGCGCCCATCGGCGTGCGCGCCGGGATGCCGAGCGACCGCAGCATCGCCGCGAGCAGGTGCGAATGCCCGCCGCAGTCGCCCTCGCCGAGTTCCAGCGTGCGTTGCGCGGTGCCACCGCCCGGAATCGCATAGGCGATGTGCTCGTGCGCCCAGGACGCTAGGCGCTGCAGCACCTGGAAGCAGTCGGTGGCGCCGGCAGCGAGTTCCTTGGCCTTCTGGACGATCGCCGGATCGTCGCTCTCGATGTGCGGGCCCGGGCGCAGGAACGGCTGCAGCTCGGCGGCCGCGAACGTGCCGGCCGGCACCGGGAACGGCGGCGCGGTCCGGCCATCGCTGCGCACCGGGCGGATCTCGAACACGCCGTCGACCTTGCCGTCGACCACGGTGCCGGTGAACGTCTGGCCGCGCACGGCCAGCCCCGCAACGGTGACATCCGGCGTGCTGCCGGCGACGACCCGCACCTTCATGTACGTGAGCGGCGTCGGGTCGCCGAGATCGAGGTTGGTCTTGCCGACGAGCGTCGACGTGAGGTCGGCGCGTTGGATGCGTTCGACCAGCGCCGGCGGCGCCGGTTCGGCGACGAGACTCATCGCCGGGACTTCGTAACGCACGGTGCGGCCGTCCGCCGTCACGCTGACCGTGAACGTCATGCCGACCTCGGGCATCTCGATCGACCACGTCGTCGCGCGTTCGTTCTGGCCGAGCACCGCGACCTCGGCGTCGGCGACGGCCAGCGCGACGCGCGCCTTGCTGACGTTCGCGAACTCCGGCGTGAACCACTCGAGCTCGACGGTGCGGCCCATTTCGCGCGGGCCGCGCTGCAGCAGCCACCGGAAGTCCGGCGCGATCACCACCCGCGCCGGGTCGAGCACCTTGCGCTCGCTGGCCTTGCCGTCCGCAGCGAACGCGAAGCCGTGCTCGCCGAGTTCGCCGGACACCGCGACGACGACACTGCCGGCATCGACCTTGCTGCTGGCCCGCAGCGCCGCGCGCGAGGTCGCGTCGAGGATCCAGGCCTGGTCGATGCGCTGGTCGATCGCGCTGCCGAGCAGTTCGATCTTGGCGAGGCTCTTCACCGTGAACTCGACGACCGCGCGGTCCCCCTCGCGCCGCGGCGTCTCGGTCTCGATCTGCCAGCCGACGATCTTGTCGGCGACGCGGATCGCGTAGGTGCGCCGGACTTCCTGGGCGCGAACGGTGGCGACGGCGCACGCTGCGACTGCCAGGAACGCCGAGAGCAGGACGCGCGGAGACTTCATGGTGGTCGGAACATAGCCTGGATGGCACACGGCCGAGGAACCGGGCGCGGGCCGCGGCCCAGCAGTGCCGTGCGCCAGCCGAGCATCGGATCGTTGCCGCGCCATTGGCGGTTGCGTACCCTCGCTCCTGGAGGTGTGGATGCATTCCGAACGGACCTTGGTGGCGGGGTTCTCCGTGTGGTGGTCGATGGCCGCACTGGTCGGCCAAACCTGGTTGCCGCAGTTCCCGGCGGTGCGACCGGTCGGCCGCGTGCTGCACGCGATGGCCTACGACCTGGCGCGGGACCGGGTCGTGCTGTTCGGCGGCATGCGCGCCGGTCTGACCCCCGATGGGCAGACCTGGTTGTCGGACGGCAGCACGTGGACGCTGGCCAATACGCCGATCGCCCCGCCGCCGCGCTGGGGGCACGCGCTGGCCTGGGACGCGGCGCGGGGCCGTGTCGTGTTGTTCGGGGGAACCACGTCGTGGGGCAACGACCTCGACGACACCTGGACGTGGAGTGGCACGGCGTGGCGGCAGGAGAGCCCGCGCCAACATCCCTCGGTGCGCTCGGGCTGCGCGATGGCGTGCGACCTCGCGCTCGGCCGCGTCGTGCTGTTCGGGGGTGCGGGCGCCGGTGGCCCACTCGCCGACACCTGGTGGTGGGACGGTGCCGACTGGCTGCCGGTGTTCACCGCCGCGGCGCCATCGCCGCGATACGCCCATGCGATGACCTGCGACCCGATCCGCGGCCGCATCGTGTTGTTCGGCGGGCGTACCGCGAGCCAACCGTTCAGCGACGAGGTGCACGAGTGGGACGGTGCGCAGTGGTCGTCGCCACAGCCGGCAACGCGGCCTTCGGCCCGCTTCCACCATACGCTGACGTTCGACTCCCGGCTGCGGCGATGCCTGCTCGCCGGCGGCAACGACGGCCAGCCGCGGGCCGACACCTGGTCGTGGGACGGCACGAACTGGGCGCCGATCGCCGCTGCTGGTCCGAGCCCCCGCTACCAACACGCTGCCGCATTCGACCTGCGACGCACGCGCACGGTGCTGTTCGGCGGCGGCGATGGCGCGGCCCTGCTCGACGACACCTGGGAGCTCGACGGCGGCTCGCCGGCGCCGGTGGCGACGGCGGCGACGTTCGGCGTCGGCTGCGGCAGCCCACCACTGACGATCGCGCCGGCGTCGCGACCGCTGCTCGGCAGCCAGCAGGTGACGCTGGTCGGCAACCTGGTGGCGTTCCCCTGTCTGCTCGCGTTCGGGCTGTCGAGCGCGCATCTCGGCGAGGTCGCGCTGCCGATCCCGCTGGCGCCGGCCGGACTCGTTGGCTGCCGGCTGTACCACGACCTCGCGTTCGGCTTCGAATGGTGCGCAGCGACCGGACCGACCACGGCCTCGCACGCATTGCCGATCCCGATGGCGCCAGGACTCGTCGGCGCGCGCATCTTCCTGCAGGCATGGGCCAACGCTCCCGGCGTCAATCCGGCGGGCATCGCCACCGGCAACGCGATCGAGATCGTGTTGGGCGACATCTGATCCGACTGCCGTGACGCGCGTTCAGCGGAACGTGATCACGTGCGGCTTGTAGTCCGCCTCGCCGCCCGGCGGTTGCGTCCACGGCCGCCCGTCCACTTCGACGGCGACGGTCGTGCAGCGCACCACTTCCACCACCGCGACCGCGACGAGGAACACGGCCGGCAGCAGCGACCAGAGGCGGCCGCGCACCCGGTCCACCAACGCGCCGTGCAGCACCGCGGCGACGCCGAGCACGACCGCCGGCAGGCACAGTGCCCCGAAGCGCGCGTGGCCGAAGAACAACATCAGCATCAGCACGCGCGTCAGCGCGAACGCCACCAGCGCCTGCACGACCGTCACCCGGCGCAGCCACCACAGCCCGACCACCGCCACGCCGAGCACCAACACGCGCCAGATGCCCGGCCACACCCCGGTCGCCGCGACCATGTCGACCGGGCGCCGCAACCCCGACATGCCGATCGGCAGTGCGTAGCCGCCGATGCCGCCGGTCGCGCCGCCGATGCCGTTCCACACCTTGCTCGCGAGCCGCTGCAGCGCCGCCCACGGATCCGCCGCCAGTTCCTGCCAGCCGCGCGCGTAGCCGTGCAGGAAGACGTCGAGGTGCGGGGGATAGTTGAGCGCGAAGCGGCCGCCGCGCGGCAGTTCCGCGGCCAGCCCGGGCGGATACCGCGACGCGCCGCCGCGCAACGGCGGCGGGCGGTCGTAACCGGCCCCCGAGTAGCCGCCGCCGCCCTCGGGGATGCTCGCGAGCCAGAAGTTCATGCCGCCCTGCAGCGCGACGAACGCGGGCCGGATCGGCTCGGGGAACACGCCGAACGCCTCGCGCACGACCTGCAGATCAGGGGCCCGCACCTCGGTGGCGCCGCGCACGCGCATCGTCCTGGTGACGAAGTCGAACATCGGCGCCTGCTGGAACGACGGCAGCGTGCGCAGTACTTCGATCGCATCGGCGCGCCAGACCGGCTCGCTCGCCGGCAACACCGGCGCGCCGGCGTTGAAGTCGGCGACCAGCCGGTTGGCGTGCAGCTGCCACGGCACCAGCGGCACCGAAGCACCGAGCAGCGCGAGCGCCAGCGCCCGCCAACGCACGCCGCTGACCAC
>JBASWX010000703.1:0-2481 GCA_049276695.1 Planctomycetota bacterium | reverse complement strand
CGCCCGAACAGCCCGCCCAGTTGGCGGCGGTGTTCGGGCCCCAGGTGTTCGCGCATCATGCGCCGCGCCTTCGCCGCCGCCGCCTGGGCGACGCGACCGGCTTCCTGCGCCGCCTGGTTCGCGATCTTGCCGGCGTGCCGCGCCGCCTCCCGCGCCGCGCGGCCAAGGCCGACGAACGGATCGTCCTCGGGCGCCTTGCTGGTGGAGCCGCCCGGCAGTGGCGCCGCACCGCCGGCGTTCGACCGCGGCCCCGCGCTCTTGCCCCCGATCTCGGTCCACGCCGCGGCACCGGCGCCGGCCGGCACGCCGAACGCCGCGATCACGTCGTGCACGCTCTGGAAGCGCGCCGCCGGGTCCTTGTGCAGGCAGCGCTGCAGGATCGCGACCTCGCGCGCATCCAGGTGCCCCGGCATCGCCGGAGCCGCGGTCTCGTGCTTCTTCAGCACTTCCCACTCGCTGTCGCCGGTGAACGGCACCTTGCCGGTCAGCACCTCGTACAGCATCACGCCCAGCGAGTACACGTCGCTGCGGTGGTCGCCGCGGCGCTGCAGCATCTCGGGCGCCATGTAGTACGGCGTGCCGCGCCCCATCGACAGGCTGCCGCGGCTATGGGTGATCAGCTTGCTGAGCCCGTAGTCGCCGAGGCGCGCGACCGCACCCTTCAAGAACACGTTCGCCGGCTTGACGTCGAAGTGCACCAGCGAGCGTTCGTGCAGCGCCGCGAGTCCGCGCGCCGCCTGCAGCAGCCAGCGCAGCAGTTCGTCCTTGCCTTCCCCCACCGGCACAGTGCCATCGAGCTTGTCGCGCAGCGTCTCGGTGCCGGCGAACGCCATCACCAGGTACGGGATGCCGTCGACCTCGCCGCGGTCCTCGATCGACACCAGGTTCGGATGGTCGATCTGCGCGAACCACTGCACCTGCTCCAGCTCCCCCATCACCGCCTTGCGCACTTCGCCGTCGTCGACCTGCAGGAACTTGATCGCGTAGTCCTTGCCGATCGACATGCGCCGGGCGCGGAACACCAACCCGAACATGCCGCCGCCCAGCTTGCTGGTGATCTCGAAGCCGGGCACGTACCCGGGCTTCCGGTAGTCGCGGTAGAACGCTTCCCAGTCGGCCGGCCGGGACGAGGGTTCGGAGAGCGACGACATCGGTCGGGAGAGTGTAGGCGGTCCGGGTCCGCGCAGCGCTACGGCGCGGCGACCGGAAGATTCTGGAGCGACTGGCGCCGTGCGCCGCCGTGGTTGCAGGCCGAGCCGACAGGGTAGCCTGGGCCGCCATGCGCCGCTTCGCCCTCGCGTTCCTCGTCTTGTCACCGCTGGCCCGACTGCAGGAACCACTCGCCCTGATGGGTGCCACCGTGCATGCGGGCGACGGCTCGCCGGCCATCGCCGATGCCGTGGTCGTCGTGCGCGATGGCCGCATCGCGGCGGTCGGCCCCGCGGCGACTACCGCGGTGCCGGAGGGGGTGCGGAGGGTCGACCTGAAGGGCAGCCACCTTGCCCCGGGCCTGATCGACACTCACGTGCACTACTCCCAGACCGGTTGGGCCGACGGCCGCCCCGACGCCACCGACGTGCGCAAGGAGCACCCGTACGAACAGGCGATGGCCGACAACCGCGCGCACCCCGACCGCTTCCACCTGGCGTTCCTGCACGCCGGTGTCACCGCGGTGTTCGACGTCGGCGGCTACCCGTGGACGCTGGGGCTCGGCAAGGCGACCGCGAACGACCCCAAGGCCCCGCACGTCGTCGCGACCGGCCCGCTGCTCGCGACCTTCGATCCCAAGCTGTCGCTGCCGGACGCGCAGCAGTTCGCGTTCCCGCAGACGCCGGACGAAGGGCGCGCGATGGTGAAGGCGCACCATGCCGCCGGCAGCGCCGCGATCAAGTTCTGGTACGTGACCCGGGCCGCCGGCGACGTCGCGAAGTGGAGTCCGGTGCTGCGCGCGATCGGCGACGAGTGCAAGCAGGTCGGGCTGCGGCTGGTCGTGCACGCGACGACGCTGGCGAGTGCGAAGGACGCGGTCGCCGCCGGCGCCTCGCTGCTGGTACACAGCGTCGAAGACACTGCCGTCGACGACGAGTTCGTCGCCGCGTGCAAGCAGCAGGGCACCTTCTACTGCCCGACGCTGACGGTGCGCGCCGGTTACCGGATGCTGTACTCGGCGAAGGTCGCCGACGCGGTGAAGGCGCAGCTCGACGCGGTGCACCCGACGGTCAAGGAACGGGTGCTGCGGACCGAGCAGCTGACGCCGCGCAACGAACGCGTGCTCGCCGGCATGGACCAGCGGCTGCGGCTGCAGGGCGACACGATGGCCGCGAACGTGCGCACGCTGCTCGCCGCCGGCGTGCCGATCGTGCTCGGCACCGACGCCGGCAACCCGCTGACGCTGCACGGCCCATCGGTGTACGTCGAGCTGGAGGCGATGGCCGCCGCCGGGATGACGCCGGCGCAGGTGCTGATCGCGGCGACCGGCGA
>JBASWX010000702.1:0-5951 GCA_049276695.1 Planctomycetota bacterium | reverse complement strand
AGGCTGTCGGCCTTGCCCGCCAGCGCCAGCGCCTCGTCGTGGCGCACCGCACCGAGCAACCCGGCGTGCAGGTCGACACGCGCGTTGCGGTCGAGTGCCGCGTACTTCTCCGCCGCGGTCTCCGCCGTCGTCAGGTCGCCGGCGCGCCACGCCGCCAGCGCCAGGTTCCATTGCAGCTCCGCCGAGTCGCCGTCCTCGTCCAGCGCCTTCTGGAACGCGGCCGCGGCCTCGGCGAACCGGCCTTCGCGGTAGAGCTGGAGCCCGCGTTCGCGTTCGCCGCCGGGACCGAGCGCCAGCAGCGACAGCAGCAGCAACGTCTTCATCGGTGACGGCCTCCGGACAGCGCGATCTCCCACAGCAGCAGCACCAGCAGCGGCAGCAGGATCCACTGGTAGCGCGCCTGCTTGCCGGTCTGCTCGCCGGCATCGTAGGCGCGCTTCTGCATCGGCACGAGCCGCTGGCGGTGCAGTTCCTGGAACGGCAGCGCCATCGCGTCGGCGCGCAGGAACTCGCCGCCGGTCGCGCCCGCCAGCCGCCGCAGGCTCTCGTCGTCCATCTTCGACACCACCTCGTTGCCGGACTTGTCGCGCAGGAAGCCTTCGTTGTCGCCCTCGCGCACGGTGATCTTGCTGCCCATCGCACTGCCGTAGCCGATCGTATGCACGCGCAGCCCCTTCGCCGCGATTTCGCCGGCCGCCTGCCGCCCGGCGCCGGCGAGGTCCTCGCCGTCGGTCAGCAGCACGACCGCAGTGGTCGCGGCGTTGGTGAGGTCGGCGACCTCGAGCGCCTTGCGCAGCGCCGCCGCGAGGTCGGTGCCGCCGGTCTTGACCGCGTCGGTGTCGACTTCGGCGAGCAGTTGCCGGAACGAGTCCAGGTCGTGGGTCAACGGCACCCACAGCCGCGCCGCCCCGGCGAACACGACCAGCCCGACGCGGTCGCCACCCTGCAGTGCCGGCAACACCGCGCGCACGTCGGCGATCGCGCGCTGCAGCCGGTTCGGCTCGAGGTCGCCGGCCAGCATCGAGCGCGAAGTGTCGAGACAGACGATCAGATCGAGCCCGCGCCGTTCGACCTGGATCGGTTCGTCGCCCAGCCGCGGGTCCATCCACGCGAGCAGGCCGAGCGCCAGCAGGGCGGTGACGTGCAGCGACCGCCACAGCGGCGAGGCGACGCGGTCGCGCCCGCGCGCGCCGTAACGCACGGCAGCCAGCCGGCCGCGATCGAACAGGGCCCACAGCAGCGCCCACACCACCGGTGCCGCCAGCAGTGCCGGCCACCATTCGCCGCGCGTCCATTCGAGCCCGTTCACGGCACCCTCCGGAACAGCAGCACGTCGGCGAGCAGCGCCGCCAGCAGCAGCACCAGCCCCGCGGCGAGCGGCCACTCGAAGCGATCGACGGTGCGGTAGCGCGGGTCCTCGAGTTCGACCTTTTCGAGTTCGTCGATGCGCGCGTAGACCCTGGCCAGGTCGGCGTCGCTCTTCGGCTGGAAGAACGTGCCGCCGGTCGCCTCGGCGATGCTGCGCAGGTCGCCGAAGTCGAGCGGCCGGAAGCCGAACAGCGTCGGCGTGCCCTTGCCGAGCCCGATCGTGTGCACCCGGATGCCGGCATCTTTGGCCAGCTTCGCCCCGTCGGCTGGTGCGATGTCGTCGACGGTGTTCTCGCCATCGGTCAGCAGCACGATCACCTTCGACTTCGCTTTGCTCTTCTGCAGCACCTGCACCGACTTCACGAGCGCAGTGCCGATCGCGGTGCCGTCGAGTTCGCTGCCCTCGGGCACGGTGTCGAGCGAGCCCAGGAACGAACCGAGCGCCTGCTCGTCGAGCGTCAACGGGCAGCGCAGTTCGCCATAGCGCGCGAACGCGACGAAGCCGACGCGGTCGTGCACGCGCGCCTTCGCGAAGTCCTCGGCGCGCTGCCGCGCCGCGTCCATGCGCCGGATCGTCTGCGCCTCGTCCATGTCGGGGATGTTCATCGACGAACTGGTGTCGACCGCCAGCACGATGTCGATGCCCTGTTCCTTCAGCGGCACGACCTCGCGTTCGACCGGCCGCGCCAGTGCGACGCCCAGGCATGCCGCGGCGACGACCTTGGTCGCGGCGCCAAGCCACAGGCCGCGCTGCCGCCAGGTCGGCGGCACGCCGGCGAACAGGCTCGCCGCCGCGGTCGGCAGCGCCGCGCGCGGCACCCGCGCCCGCCACAGCGCGGCCAGCAGCACCAGCGGGATCACCGCCAGGAACCACGGGTCGAGCAGCGCGAAGCCGCCGAGGTCGGGCCAATCCGCCGCGACGATCACGCCACCGCCTCCACCGCGCGGTCGGGGCGCGTGCTCTGCACGAACGCTTCCGCCAGCGCCCAGGTCGTCAGGTGGTCGCCGTCCTGCGGCACGAACGCCGCGAACTTGACCAGGTCGCACTGCGACAGGAAGCGTTCGAGTTCGGTGCGGTGGCCACGCGCCAGTGCGTCGCCGCCTTCCAGTTCGCGCAGGAACTCCTCGGTCGTGCGTTCCGGGGCACGCAGGCCGAAGCGGTCCTCGAGGTAGCTGCGCAGCACCGCCGAGACCTCGACGTAGAACGCTTCGATCTGGGCCGGCGTCGTGCGCGGCGCTGCGCGCAGCCGTTCGAGGGCACGCAGCGCGCGCACGTGCGCCGGCACCTGCACCTCGCCGGGGTGCTGTCGCACCCTCGCCCGGCCCCGCACCAGCCAGACCACCATCGCCAGCCCGACCACGCCCAGCCCGGCGGCGGCGACCCACCACCAGCCGTGAAACGGCGTCGGGAACGGTTCGCCGGGCGCCTCGATCGCGGCCGCCGCACCCACCAGCGTGCTGGTCACGGTGATCGTCTGCTCGGCGGTGGTCGCCACCGCGTCCCCGTTCTTCTGCTTGCACGAGAACGGCGGCAAGGTGAGTTGGCCGGGGCCGCGCAGCGGCTTGCCCACCAGGGTCGTGCGCGTCCAGGTGCCGCCGAACAGCGGGACTGGCGGCGCCGCGGTCGTCGTCGCCGCGAAGTCCTTGGCGTCGAGGCCCGGAGCGAACTCGGCCTCGACGCCCGGTCCAGCGAACAGGTCGAGCGTCACGGTGACCGGCGTCAGCAGCGGCACGCTCATGGGCTGCACCGCGATGCGCAGGTCGAGCGGCACATCGGGGGCCTTGGTCCACGGTGCCTCAGGGCCGCCACACGCCCCGACCGCGAGCGCGACCAGCAGCGACCACACGGGCCTCATCGCTTCGCCCCGCGCCGTTCGCGCATCCGGAAGAAGCGCACCAGCGGATCGGCGACCGAACCCTCGGTCGGCACGTCGAGCAGGTCGACGCCGGCCCGCCGGCACGACGCCAGCAGTCGCTGCCGCTCGGCGAGCCACGAAGCCCGCACCTGCGCCCGCACCCGCGCGCTGGCGGTGTCGACCGTGAACGATGCGCCCGTCTCCGGGTCGGCGAGCCGCAGCAGGCCGACATTCGGCAAGGCCCCGACGTCGCCCGACGCGCGGTCGAGCCCGGCGGCGAACGGGTCGCGGATGCGCACTGCGATCACGTCGTGGCGCTGGCTCAGCAGCGCCAGCTTGTCGCCGATGTCGTCGCCGACGAAGTCGCTGACGACGAACACGATCGCGCGGCGGCGCTGCACGCGGCCGGCGTAGTCGAGCGCCTGCACCAACCCGGTGCGCGCCCGCTCGACCGGCGGCTCGCACGCTTCGCGGATCAGCCGCAGCACGTGGTTGCGACCCTTCTTGGCCGGCACGTAGCGTTCGATGCGATCGCTGAAGGTGATCAGCCCGGCCTTGTCGTTGTTGCGCGCCGCGGCGAACGCGACGCAACCGACGAACAGCGCCGCGGTGGTCGCCGCACTGCGCCGCGTGCGCCCCGGGGGCGAGCTGCCGAACGCCATCGACGCCGACACGTCGAGCAGGAACAGCACCGTCAGCTCGCGCTCCTCGACGAACTTCTTGACGAACGGCCGGCCGACGCGCGCGGTGACGTTCCAGTCGACCGAGCGCAGCTCATCGCCCTCGGCGAACTCGCGCACCTCGTCGAACTCGATGCCCGAGCCGCGGAACACCGAGCTGTAGCCGCCGGCCATCACGTCGGTGACCATGCGGTCGGCGCGCACCTGGATGCGCCGCGCCTCCGCCAGCAGTTCGGGATCGAGTGCCCGCGCCATCGCGCGCTCCGGTCCCTACGGCACCTTGACGGTGTCGAACACCGTCTTCAGCACCTGCTCGCTCTTCACCCCTTCGGCCTCCGCCTCGTAGGTCGTCAGCACGCGGTGGCGCAGGACCATGGTGCCGACCGCCTTGACGTCCTGCGGCGTGACGAAGCCGCGGCCTTCGAGGAACGCGCGCGCGCGCGAGGCCCGCGCCAGCGCCAGCGACGCGCGCGGCGACGCCCCGTACAGGATCAGCGGCCGCAGCTTCGCCAACCCCACTTGCTCCGGTTCGCGGGTCGCGAACACCAGGTCGACGATGTAGCTCTTGACCTTGTCGTCGAGGTAGATCGTGTCGAGCAGCGCGCGCATGCGCAGCAGTTCCTGCGGCGTCGTCGCCTGCTTGACGTCGGTGTGCGCGGCGATGCCCGCCATGCGGTCGATGATCTTCAGTTCCTCCGCCTTGGTCGGATAGCCGACCACCAGCTTGACCATGAAGCGGTCGATCTGCGCCTCGGGCAGCGCGTAGGTGCCTTCCTGTTCGACCGGGTTCTGCGTCGCCAGCACCAGGAACGGGTCGGGCAGGCGCCGGGTGTCGCCGGCCAGCGTGACCTGCCGCTCCTGCATCGCCTCGAGCAGCGCCGACTGCACCTTCGCCGGCGCCCGGTTGATCTCGTCGGCGAGCACGAAGTTGGCGAAGACCGGCCCTTCCTTGACCTGCCAGTCGCCGTTCTTCGGGTTGTAGACGTGCGTGCCGACGAGGTCGGCCGGCAGCAGGTCGGGCGTGAACTGGATGCGCCGGAAGTGGCCGCCGATCGCCTTCGCCAGCGAACTGACCGCCAGCGACTTGGCGAGGCCGGGGAGACCCTCCAGCAGCACGTGGCCATCGGCGAGCAGCGCGATCAACAGGCCGTCCAGCAGCGCGTCCTGGCCGACGATCACCGTCTGCAGTGCCTGGCGCACCGACTGCAGGGTCTTGCTCTCGGACTGGATGCGTTGGGCGATGGCGACGACGTCGGTCATGGGCAGCGGTGGCGGGCGCGAAAAAGCGGCCCAGGACGATACCGTCCGGCCAAGACTCCTCAATCGCGGGCTGCCGCAGCGGGCCGGAAGGTGCGGATCAGCGACCCAGTGCGGTGCGCGACGTCTCGACCAGCACCCGGTAGCGGGCGGCGATCGCTTCGCGCGTCGCCAGCGGCGTCTCCAGCGACACCAGGCCGAAGTCGTCGCGCGCGACGGTGCGGAGCACGGCCCCGACCAGCGCCCACAGCCGCGGTTCCCGCACCTCGACCAGCAGGCGCGCCAGCTCGGCAACCGGCAGCATTGCCTGGCCCTCGACGAAGTGCTCGGGCCGCAGCTCGGTCGCCACTTCGGCCGAGCGCAGCGCCGCCAGCAACCACTGCCACTGTGCTTCGGCCTGGTGCTCGCGGTACCACTTCTCGAACAGGTCGACCCGGTCCGGCGCCGACGCGAACGACTTGCCGGTCGTGCCTTCGAGCAGCGCCGCCGCCTGCGCTGCGAACGCCGGCTTGCGCAGCAGGTCGAGCAGGTCCGGCACCGACGCGGCGTCGTGCCAGGCGCCGAGCAGCAGCACCAGTTGCTCGCGGATCGCACTGTCCTGGACGATCTGCAGCTGCGCGCGCAGCGCCGGGATCGCGAACGTGCCGCTCTGCCGCAGCAGGTGCAGGCGCGCCAGCGTGCCGAGGTCCTTGCCGTGGCCGACCACCAGCAGGTCGGCGAGCACGTGCGCGGCGCGCGGGTCGCGCAGGTCGCCGAGCCCGCGCATCGCCGCGTCCTTGTCGTCCTGGCC
>JBASWX010000701.1:0-2232 GCA_049276695.1 Planctomycetota bacterium | reverse complement strand
GCGCCGCCGTCGCAGCGCACCTGCCAGCCCTCGCGGGCGCCGCGCCGCCGGCTCTGCAGCAGCACCCGCGCGATCGCCCCGATCGACGCCAGCGCCTCGCCGCGGAAGCCGAGGCTCGCGATGTGGTCGAGGTCGGCAACGTCGGCGAGCTTGCTGGTCGCGTGGCTGGCGAACGCCAGCGGCAGGTCTTCCGGCAGGAAGCCGTCGCCATCGTCGGTCACCAGGATCTGCTCGGCGCCGCCGGCGCGCAGTTCGACGCGCACCCGCGAGGCACCGGCGTCGAGCGCGTTCTCGACCAGTTCCTTGACCACCGACGATGGCCGTTCGACGACCTCGCCGGCGGCGATCTGGTTGACGACCGCGGCTGGCAGCTTGCGGATCACGCCTCGAGATCCTGCAGCGACGGGATCGGCGCTCCGTCGAACCACTGCGCCAGCATGCGTTCGAGCAGCACGTCGGGCTCCTCGGCGGTGAGGCGGCTCGCGCGCTGGCAGGCGTGCAGCGCCTGCAGGCCGCGCCGCAGCCGGGGCAGGTCGTTGGCCTGGACCTGCGCCAGGAAGCGCTCGGCGAACACGTGTACGCCGGCCTTGGCCGGCAGGTCGCGCGGCGAGGTGCCGGCGTCCAGCAGCTGCCGCCCTTCCCAGGTCACCGCCAACTGCTGGAACAACCAGCTCGTCGTCGCCGGCAGCAGCCCACCGTGGTCCACCCGCTTGCCGTCCTTGCCCCGCATGCCGCGATCGAACATCGCCCGCAGCGAGCGCAGCGCCCCCCGCCGATCGCCAGCCATCGCCGCCTCGGTGAACTCGAACTGGGTCGTCTCGGAGGTCCAGTTGAGCTTGCCGCGCAGGTCTTCGGGCGCGAGTGGCTTGCGGCTCTTGTCGGCGCCGAACCGGTCGCGCACGCGGCCGAGTTCGGCGAGCAGGGCAGCAGGTGCCTTGCCGGCCTGCAGCACGACGAGCCACGCCGCGTCGGGACGCAACGCGACGCCGAGCTGCTTCGCGCGCGCAACGACCCACTTGCACAGCTCGCCCTCGAGCGGGCTGCGGTTGCGGTCGAACGGCGAGTCCCAAAGGTCGCGGAACTCGAACAACGCGCCTCTCGCGGCCAACTCCTTGACCAGGGCCTGCGCCGCCTTCTTGCGCTTGTCCAGCTTGGCGGCCTCGATCACGAGGCCACAGCCCTTGCCGAAGGTCGGGATCGCCAACGCCAACATCTCGACCTGCTGCTTCCACCAGCCGCCGCCGCGCCGCACCACCAGGAACGAGGTCTTCGCGAACAGACCGCCGCCGCGCAGTTCCTGCAATTCGGGACAGCCTTCGAGACCCTGCTCGGCATCGGCGGCGACGTCGACGACGTCGCCATCCTCGTCGTCTGCGCCATCGTCCTTGCCACCTGCCCCGTGCACATCGACGGCGTCGAGGATGCGCAGGTCGGCGGACTTCGGCATCGCCGCGAGCAGCGCCTCGACGGCTTCGACGCGAAAGTGATCCGCCGACCCGGTCAGGATCGTCACCGTCGGCAGGCCGCGCGCCGTCAGCGTGCGCAAGCGATCCAGTTCGTCCTCGGGGTGCGGAATGCCCATGGCAGCAGCGACCGGTCAGGCCAGGTGCGGCAGCACGAACAGGTCGACGCAACCGCCAGCCAGCATCAATACCGCAATGGTGCCGTTGGCGGTGAAGAACGCCATGTCGATGCGCGCGAGATCCTGCGGCGCGATCAACCGGTGTTGCCACACGAGCAGGCCGGCGGCCAGCGCGCAGGCGGCGAACCAGCCCGCCCCCAGCGGCACCAGCAACCCGAACGCGACGAAGCCGGCGAACGCCAGCGCGTGCAGGCCGCGGGCCACCGCCAACGCCGCACACGCGCCGAAGCGGGCCGGCAGCGAGTGCAGCCCGATCTGCCGATCGAACTGCTCGTCCTGGCACGCATACAGCACGTCGAAGCCCGCAACCCAGAGCGCGACCGCGATTCCCAGTACCAGCGGCGCCCACAGGCGCAGCCCGAAGCTGCCGTCGGCGGCGAGCCACGCGGCGACGGGAGCGATGCCGAGCGCCGCTCCGAGCCACGCGTGCGACAGCCAGGTGAAGCGCTTGCAGTGGCTGTACGCGAACAGCCAGGCGAGCGTCGGCAAGCCGAGCCAGAAGCACAGCGGCGACAGCAACCAGCAGGCGACCAGGAAGACTGCAGCCGCAGCCGCCGCCAGCGCGCCGGCGGCACGGGGCGACACGGCGC
>JBASWX010000700.1:0-1515 GCA_049276695.1 Planctomycetota bacterium | reverse complement strand
GCGGGCAGCTGAGCCGCCGCCGCGAGCTGGGTCTCGAATCCGCCGATCTCGGCCAGCGCCGCGCGGCACTCCGCACAGGCCGCGATGTGGCCAACCGCGTCGGCAGGAACCTGCTCGCCCTCGGCATGGCGCAGCAGCACTTCGGCAGCAGGATGGGTCACGTCAGGTCTCCCGGGCCGGTGAAGCCCTTGGCGCTCAGACAATCGCGCAGCCGTCGCACCAGCCGGAACACCGCCTGCGCGACGGCATTCGCGTTGCTGCCGACGCGGGTGGCGACCTCGCCCAGGTCGAACCCGCCGAGGAAGCGGTGCTCGAACACCGAGTGCTCGCGCGGCGGCAGCTGTTCCGAGCAATCGCGCACGGCCGCCCAGAACGCTGAACGCACGCCCGGTGCCTCGACCGGATCGCTTGCCTGGTCGACGTCGACCAGCGCCAGCGGCCGGCTGTTCCGACGCCACGTGCGCATCAGGTCGCGGACCTGCCAGGCGAGATAGCCGGCGAAGCTCGTGCGCAACCGGTCCGGCAGCGTCGGCAACTGCTGCAGCAGGCGCAGCACGAGTTCCTGCCAGAATTCCTCGAACTCGCTCCCGGGCCGCACACCGTGACGCAGCGCGATGCGGCGCACGTAGGCGACGTAGTGGTCGAGCAGTTCGACGCCGGCCGCGGCCTCGCCGCCGCGCCAGCGGTCGATCAGCGCGCGATCGCGCACCAGCGCCGCCGCGGACGCCGGCATGGTCGCGAACGGCTCGTCGGCCCGGTCCGGAACACTCACGGTGCCAGACCATACCGCCCACGCCGGCGCCGCGAAGCGCGGCCGGGCGCCGGGGCGGGTCCGGAGCGAACGCCCCCGGGGCAATGCACGACGGGTCATGACGACCAAGAGCCGGTGCGGGGCTGCCGCTTACCCGGTGCGATGTGTTTTCCCCAGTGACCTGGTGCGACCGCCGGGCGCCGACGTAGCGGCGGCGTAGCGGCGGCGTAGCGGCGGCGGCATTGGCAACTCGTCACCGTAGACTGCGGTCCATGCCGGCGTTCCCCCTGGTCGCACCGCCGCGCGCCATCCCGTTCTCCCTCGTTCTCCGGGTGCGCATGGGCGGCGTGGTGAACACCATCGGCTGGTGCGTGCTCGGCATCGGGCTCGCAGTCGCCGGGGCGCTGGTCGGCAACTCGGAGCTGGCGACCGCCAGCACCTTCGACGCGCCGCTGATCCGGGTCGAAGGCCACGTCCTCGACAGTCGCGCCACCGGCCACGAAGTGAACGGGCAACGGATCATCGAGGTCGGGTTCGAGTATCAGGTCGGCGACCGGACGTGCCGCGGCACCTCGTGGACGCGCCAGCAGCCGCCGCAGCAGGGTGCCGTCGTGACGGTCGAGTGCCTGCGCCGCGACCCAGGGCCCCGTCGGGACGGGTTGAAGTTGTGAAGGCCAGCGGAGGTACGGATTCTTCTGGCTTTCGGGAAAGGCCGTCGCTCTGATGGCCGCGGATGGCCGACATGGCGGTGGACCTGCGACGGG
>JBASWX010000699.1:0-2603 GCA_049276695.1 Planctomycetota bacterium | reverse complement strand
GTCCTCGACCTGGCCGCCGACCATGCCGAGGCTGCCGGCGCCGCGCGCGAGCGCTGCGACCGCGGGACCGCCCGCGGCGGCCACACCTTCGAACGCGAGCGTCAGCAGCGCATCGCCGGCGAGCAGTGCCAGCGCTTCGCCGAACACCTTGTGGCAGGTCGGCCGCCCGCGCCGCAGGTCGTCGTCGTCCATGCACGGCAGGTCGTCGTGCACCAGACTGTAGGTGTGCAGGCACTCGATCGCGGCGGCGGCGCGCAGCGCGCGTTCGGACTCGCCGCCGGTGGCGCGGCAGGCGAGCAGGCACAGCATCGGCCGCAGGCGCTTGCCGCCGGGGAACAGCGCGTAGTGCATCGCCTCGTGCAGCTTCGCGGGCGGTTCGGTCGCGGCCGGCAGCAGCGCCTGCAGTTCGCGTTCGACCGCTGCGGCCTGGTTCGCGACGAACGCCGCGAACGCGCCACCGGAAGAAGACGTCACTTCGTCACGACCATGCCGAACATGGCATCGGTCGCCTGCTTGACGGAGAGGGCGGGGAGCAGCACGCGGTAACCCTGACCGGTGATCCTCGACTCGACCCCATCGCGGCGCAAGACGCCATCCTGCAGCAGCAGCGACACCGTCGCCGACGCGGGATCCACCTCCACCGCCAGCCGGGCGCAGTGCGCGCCGCCGACGACGTGGTTCCTGGCGTCGGTGCCGACCAGTTCGACGTCGCGGAACCAGCCGTCGTGCAGGCCGCGCAGCCGGTTGACGTGCCAGGTCGGGGCGGTGCCGGCGTCCGCCAGCACACGCTCGAAGCGCGCGATCCACTGCCGGCGGCTGATCGGGTCGAGTTCGCCCGGGGTCTTCGCGGCCGGACCATCGGCCGGCGGGTAGGCGCCACTCGCAGCCACCAGGAACGGCAGCGCCGCCTCGAGCGCGCGCCCGTCGACGCCGCGCAGCAGCCACGGCCTGCCGTCCTTCGGCAACGCGGTGCCCTGTCCGTTCACGGTGCTGGTGCCGTCGTGGAAGCGCAGTTCGAAGTCGCCGCTGGCGCGGTCGAGCGTCGCCGTCATGCGCGCGGCACTGACGAACGCAACCTCGATGCCATCGGGATCGATCTCGAGCATCTCGACGCCGCACAGCACGCCGCCATCGAGGCGCTCGGCGCGCAGGAAGCGCAGCCCGGTGAAGCCCTCGGCGCGCAGAGCCGCTTGCAGCGCGCGCAGACACTGCCGCACCCCTTCGGGCATCGGCCCCGAAGCCCGTGCCGCGTCCGCCGCGGCACGCTGCCGCGCCGCCGCCTGCAGTTCCGCGACCAGCGCCTTCAGCGCGGCGATCTCGCCCTGCTGCGTTGCCACTTCGAGCCGCAGGTTGGCGTAGGCCACCGGATCCTGCGCCGCAGCCGCGGCGGCAGTGGGTGCTGGTGGCGGCGTTGCCGCGTTGGCCGCTGCCAGCTCGGCGGCGCGCCGGGCGGCAGCGCGTTCCTGTTCGCCGGCGAACTGCGCGAGGTTCCTGGTCTCGAGTACGAGCCAGGCGATGGCGGCAACGGCGGCGACGAGGGCTACGGCAGTCCAGCGCATGCGGGCGGGTGGGACGGGCGAGGTTGGCGCCGGCTTCCCTGGCAGCCGCGGGCCGCGGTCTACCAGGCCGCGCCCTTGTTCTTGTTGTGCCAGGCCTGCCACTCGCGGAACGTCTTGAAGTTCTGGCCGGTCAGCCGCGCCAGCGTCGAGTCCCACTTGTCCTTGATCGCCGCGAGGCGGTCGTTGGCGTTCTGGGCCTCGATGTTGGTGCCGATCTGCGATGCCTTCTCGGCCAGTTCGCCGTACTTGCGCAACAGCTCCGACACGATCTCCTTGCGCACCGGCTCGTTGCTCTTCTCGAAGTTGTTCTGCTCGAAGTTGCCGAGCGCCTCGCCAGCCGAGGCCGACAGCGCCGCTTCGGGGCTGCGCACCGCTTCGTTGATCAGGAACTTGACCATCGACGGGTCCTTGGTGCGGCCGAGGTGCTTCAGCACGTGCTCGCGCAGCGGCACCCAGTCGGGCTTGTCGGGGTAGCGCTTGTTGGCGTAGGCGTCCTTGAGCACCTTGGCGCCTTCGGCCCCGCAGTCGCCGAGCGCGTAGATCGCGCCGCGGTAGAGCCGGGTGTCGTCGTGCGGCCGCAGCTTGCCGCTGGTCATCACGTTCTCGAGCGCCTTCACGATCGCCTGCTGGTCCTTCGGCTCGGCACCCTTCTGCACCTTCTGCAGCAGCACGTCGATCGCCGAGACGCCCTCGTCGTCGCGCGCGCACTTGCGGTCGGCGACGACTTCCTTCAGCACCGCGATCTTGTCGGCGACCTCCTTGTCGGGCCCCTTCGCGGGTGCGGGATCCTGCGCCGGCAGCGACGCAACCAGACTCACGACCAACAGCAACAGAGACGCGCGCAGTGGATGGACCATGTTCACCTCGCCAGATCGCGTGGCCCCGCCCGGCCCGGGCTGGGCACCGCCGACAGTTCCGAACAATAACCGTGCCCCCGCCGATCGCGCGCGTCCGCCCCGCAGTTCGTACGCACCCGGGCCCACCTCACCGCAGTTCGGCCAGGAGGGTCCGGGCGGCCGCCCGCACGGTCGCCGGCGGCACCAG
>JBASWX010000698.1:0-5624 GCA_049276695.1 Planctomycetota bacterium | reverse complement strand
GGGTTGGTTGGCACTACATCGCCGTTGTGCGACCTCAAAAACCGCGGCCTTGCAGCACCACGAGTTGCGCGCGCGTCGATCGCGCTGACCCCGAAAACAGCCGTTTGCCTTTCAAGTTGGGCTAGCGCGGCTCGAAGCGTCCGCTCAGCACGACGTCGGCCTGGCTGCCATTGCCGACTTCGACGAAGGTGCGCATCTCCTCGCCGGGCAGGACCTCGAGCAGGCCTGTCCATTCGCCCTTCACCGTCTCGTTCGCCGCCTTGTTCTCGACGATCGCTTTGCCGGCGACGACGATCCGGAACGGCGTGCCCGATCCGTCGCCGGTGGCTCCCGAGTAGCGGACCGAAGTGACCACGAAGACGGTGTTCGGCGTGAGCCGCCCGCCCTTGGCGAACGCGACGCAGTTCTCGTTGGCGGGCAGCGGGGCGAGGAAGTCGAGTGGTTCGCGGGCTAGCCGGTCGGTACGCATGTCGCGCCGGCCGCGCAGGTCAATGCGGCATTGGTTGCCGCCGACGCTTTGGGTGCGGATCTGCAGCCGCGCCTCGGGCACACCCAGCATCGGCGATGGCAGCACGACGCGGGGCGGCACGCGTCCGAAGCCTGTGTTGAGCCCGCCGAAGCCCGGTCGGCCGGCCCCGGCGATGAATTCGCCGCTCACGCGCACTTCACCCCAACTCGAGTTGGCGATCTCGAAGAAGGTGTCGCGTTCGGCGCCGCTGGCGACCGTCAGCCGGCCGGTCCACGTGCCCGCGATCGGCGTTGGCGAGGTGTCGAAGCGCACGATCTCCTTGTCGTCGACGACGATCCGGAACTCGCCGTGCCCGTTGTTGTCGCCGCGCGCGCCGCCGGCGTAGTCGATGCGGGTGATCACGAAGAGGGAACCGATCGGAACCGTGCCGCCGTCACTCCAGGCCTGGCAGCGTTCGTCGATGGTCGGTGGCGTCACGACGTCGAGCGGTTGCTGGCTGCGGGAGTCGACGTACATGTTGGCGACGCCGGCGGCGTCGATCCGGCGCGGGTTGCCGCCGCCGGCCCCGCCGCGCAACTGCCAGCAGACCGACGGGCGAACCAGCGTGCGCACGCCTTGTGCGGCCCGCATGCCGCGGTACAGGTCGACCAACACCTCGACCCAGGCCCTGCCTTTGCCGGGGTCCGCGAGCGAGCCCTGCCAGCGGCCGGTGCCGTCGGTGGTGAACCAATCGAACCGGCAGGTGCGGCCCGCTTCGTGTTCGCGGACGAAGACGACCGTCGCCAAGGTCGTTTCCTGGTCATTGGTGCCGACGAAGTAGGAGTGGCCGGCACGCACCCGGGTGCGTCGGCCGGGCACCATCGTCGGTGGGGCGGCGTTGCCGAACGCCTCGGGCTCGAGCAGGCCGAGATCGACGATCACGTCGGTCGTGCTCGTGGTGAAGAACTCACCGGAGTCCAACATCAGGTCCCACCGGTTGCGCGTGAGCGACAGGTCCGGATCGTCGCGCACGCCGTGCTCGAAGTTGAACGTCGCGAGCTCGTAGTCGAGGTAGTAGCTGCGGTCGAACAGTTCGGCCGGCTGCCGCAGCACCGGACTGCGCGCCGGGTCCTGCAGTGGCGCTGCCAAGACGCGTTCGATCTCGCCGGTCCGCTGCGCTTCCGGAGCAGGCGTGGATGCCGGTGCTGTCACTCCCTGCGCATGCGAGGTCAGCATCGCCGGCGCCGGCTCGTCGCCACGCCAGGTGAGGCAGCCGACCGCGAGCATCGCGGCGATCGCGCCCGCTGCGAGCAAGGCGACCCCGACAGCCGGCGGCATCGACGCTTCATGCACCAGTGCCGCGCCGAGCACGGCCCACCGCTGGCGTCCACCGAACTCGCGGTCCAATCGCCCCCGCAGCTGGTCGTGGGCCCGGCTCAACTGCGAACGCACGGTCGCCGCCGAGCGACCGAGCCGGTCGGCGATGGCGCCGACTCCGAGGCCCTGTTCGTAGCGCAGCAGGACGACGCCGCGGTACGGCTCGTCGAGGGCGAGGATGGCGGCGACCACCTGCTGGCGCATCTCGACGCGGCGCTGCGCGGTTTCCGCTGACTCGACCTCGCCGCCGGTGGACACCCGTTCGCGTGCCGCGCGCCGCTGGTCACTACGCCAGCGGCTGACGGCGAGGTTGCGCGCGACCCGGGCTAGCCAGGTCCGCGGTTCCGTCACGGCGCCCGGCGGCCGGCGCCAGGCGCGCAGCCACGTCTCCTGCACCGTGTCGTCGATCGCCGTCGGGTCGCGCAGCAGCCCTTGCAGGGTCTGCCGGACGAAGTGCTCGTGGTGGAACAGCTGGTCGAAGGTGTCCATGCCGGTGGTCATGCCCCTTTCACGTCACCGTCGACGCGAACGCGGCAAACACCGACGGATTCTGCCAGGGGCCAGGTCGATCCGCGCCCGGCATGCTACGCCTGGCGGTCACAGCCACGGAGGTTGGCGACCACCCGGGCCAGGAGCGCGCCATCGGTCGCGCGCAGCGTGTGCTCGTCGGCCGGGGGCGCGCTGCCCATCGGCACACCGGCGCGCCGGAACGTCATCGCGCTGGCGCGGGTAGTGCTCGCCGACAGGTGCACCTCGCGCACGCCGGTCGCGGCGACCAGCTCGCGTACGTTGGTGTCGCGGATGCCGGCGCCCGCCATCACGATGAGCCGGCCGCGCGCGCGTTCGACGCAGGCACGGATCGTCGCAGCACCAGCGAGGGCCGTTGCCGCCTGGCCGGAAGTCAGCACGCGCGCTGTGCCGAGTCCGCACAGCGTGTCGATGGTCGCGAGCGCATCGGCGCAGAGGTCGAAGGCGCGGTGGCAGGTGAACGGCAGTTCGCCGGCGCGCGCCTGCAGTTCGCGCAGCCGTGCAGCATCGATGCGACCTTCGGCATCGAGCACACCCGCGACGATCCCGGCGACACCCGCCGCGCGCAGGTGGTCGACGTCGCGCAGCATCGCGGCGAACTCGCCGCGGTCGTACAGGAAGTCGCCGGGGCGTGGCCGCACCATTGCGACCACCGGCACCTTGACCGCCGCCAGTACGGCATCGACCAGCCCGCGGCTCGGGGTCAGGCCGCCGAGTTCCAGACCCTGGCACAGCTCGAGGCGGTGCGCGCCAGCTGCCGCGGCCGCTTCGGCGCCCGCCACCGAGTCGACGGCGACCTCGACTGTGAAGGTTGCGTTGGCGGGCACGGCCACGGCGAATATGGTGCGGCGATGCGCGCGCAATTGCTTCACCTTTCCGGCCCGCTGCGTGGGCGCACGGTGACATACGAAGCGCGCGTGGTGCGCATCGGCAGTGCGCCCGATTGCGACGCGGTGGTCACTGCACCCGGGATCGCCGGCAAGCACGTGCAGATCGAGTTCGTGCAGGACGAGTGCCAGTTCCACCTGCGCAAACGCGACGGCCAGACGTTCGTCAACGGCGCCGAGGTCGAGGAAGTGATCCTGCAGGACGGCGACCAGATCGAGCTCGGCAGCGGCGGTCCGGTGGTGCGCTTCCGGATCTACGTGCCGGCCGGCGCGGTGTGCAAGCCGGTGCGGCGCATGCTGGCCGACGCGCGCGCGGTCGCGAAGGTCAGCGGCGGCGCGGCCGGCACGCAGACCTTCACGCGCGACCTGCTGAAGCACGCGACGCCGCAGCTGAAGATCGGGTTCCCGCTGGTGGTGGTGCTGGTCGCCGGCGCACTCGCCGGCTGGCTCGGCGGCCTGCTCGGCGGTCGCTCCGAGAGCGAGATCGTCACGCGCGCCGAGATGGAGGAACTGCGGCAGAAGCAGGCGGAGATGGCGCAGCAGGCGGACCCGCTGCGTGAGGACCTGGCGAAGATGCGACAGGACCAGGCGAAGCAGCAGGAGGACCTGGCGCGGCTGGCGCGCGCGAACGCGGCGGTGCGCCGCATCCAGCAGGACTGGAGTCGCGGCGTCTGCCTCCTGCACGGCATCTTCCGGCTCAAGCTGTCCGACGGCTCGTGGTTCTCGCCGGAGGGTGACCCGTTCGAGGTGGAGTACACGGGCACCGGCTTCCTGGTCACGCCGGCTGGCCACGTGGTCACCAACCGCCACGTCGTCGCGCCGTGGCTCGAGATGGAGACGGTGATGCGTGTGGTCGAACGCGGCGGCGCCACGCCGGAGTTCACGCACCTGACCGCGACCTTCCCGGACAAGGCCCCGCTCGACGTGCCGATCGCGTCGATCGCCCGGCGTTCCGATGCGCTCGATGTCGCCGTCGTGCAGCTGCCGGCCACCGCGATCGCTGGCATCCCGGTGCTGCCGCTGCGCGAAGGCGCCATCGACGGCGACGACCGGCAGGCGATCGTCGTCGGCTACCCGACCGGCCTCCGGCTGCTGCTGGCGCGCGCCGACGAGACGTTCGTCGACGGGTTGCGGCAGCGTTCGGCCAGCATGACCGAGGCGATCACCGCACTCGCGGCCAGCAAGCAGATCGAGCCGACGCTGACCCAGGGTGTGATCAGCACCGTGAAGGAGTCCAAGATCGAGTACGACGCCGTTACCACGCACGGCGGCTCGGGCGGACCGGTGTTCGACAGCGAAGGCCAGGTCATCGCGGTCAACTTCGCGATCATGCCGGACTTCGTCGGGTCCAACTTCGGCGTGCCGATCCGCTACGCCAGGGAACTGCTGCCGAAGTGAAGTTCCGGCGAGAAAGCCCTGCCTGATCGGCGGGTGGTTTGCGACACTTCGGGGGCGCGGCCGGTCAGCCGCGCAGCGGCCCGGGCGACGTCCGGGCATCCGGTCATGGACGGCACAGCGCCGGGGCGGCAAACGCAGACGCAATCGCGGACGCAGGCGACGCAGGGCGGACTCGGCCCGCGCGGTCGCGGCATGTTCGGCCGGCTGCTCGACGGCCTGCGCGGCGTGCCGGCGACGCGCCGCGAAGCGGTGTCGATCGCGATCGCGAGCGGCAAGGGCGGCACCGGCAAGTCGTTCCTGGCGACCTCGCTGGCGGTGCTGCTGCACCGCGCCGGCGCGCGCACGACGCTGGTCGACTGCGACTTCGGGCTCGCGTGCAACCACCTGCTGCTCGGGGTCAAGCCGACGCTGACGCTGCAGCAGTTGCTGGGTGGCCAGTGCACGCTCGACCAGGCGCTGGTCACCACGCCGTGCGGACCGCGGCTGCTGCCGGGCGCGTCGGGCGTGCGGCGCATGGCGGCGCCGAGCGACAAGGAACTGCTCGCGTTCGCGCGCGAACTCGGCGCGCTGGCGGCGCGCGAGGACGTGCTGGTGCTCGACCTCGGTGCGGGCATCGCCGCGGCGACGGTGCTGACGATGCTCGGCGCCGACCAGATCGTGCTGGTCACGCAGCCCGAGATCGCGGCGCTGGTCGACGCCTACGCGGTGGTCAAGTGCATCGCGCAGCTGAACAGCCGCGCGCACTTCCTGGTCGTGGTCAACCGCGTCGGCACGCCGGGCCGCGGCGAGCTGGCGTTCCAGCGGCTGACCGAGGTCACCAAGGCGCACGTCGGCATCGACCTGCGCTACCTCGGCGAGATCCCCGACGACGACGCGGTGATGCAGCACCGGCTCGGGCAGCTGCCGCTGGTGGCGACCGCGCCGGACGCCAGCACGCCGCGGGCGCTGGCGGCGATCGCGGCCCGGCTGGCGGAGATGTGCGGCGG
>JBASWX010000697.1:0-22483 GCA_049276695.1 Planctomycetota bacterium | reverse complement strand
CGGCTGAGCCGCGGCGACGACCGCGCTCACCTCCGCCAGGGTCACAGTCGCCAGGTCCAGATGCCGCGCTGCCCGGGCGTTTCCTCGATGCCGACCGACAGTCCACCGAGGCGCAGGCCCGGCCACGCCGCCAGCATGCGTTCGCGCAGCGTGCGCCCGAACCAGGCCGCCAGGTTCTCGGCACTGGTGTTGCCGATCGGCAGCACGATCACTTCGTTCGCCGGCACCAGGTAGCGCCGCTCGCGGTACCGGATGTCGAAGTGCTCGCCGGTGCGCGTGGCCGTCAGCACCGGGTGCTCGCCCGGCAGCAGCAGATGTTCGTCGAGGTGGTCGCACAGGGCCCGGACCAGCGGCTTGATCTCCTTGAAGTTGACGACCAGCCCGTGCTGGTCGAGTTCGCTGTGCACGTCGACGTAGACCTTGTAGTTGTGGCCGTGCAGCCGTTCGGCCGAGCCATCGGGGAAGATCAGGAAGTGCGCGGCGCTGAACTTCAGGTAGTCCTTGTCGATCGCGATCGACCAGCTCTCGTGCGGGGCCGCCATGGGCCCGCAGACGATACTCGGCGCGGGCGCGGTTTGCCGGGCGGGGCGGCGTTCGCGTAGCGTTCGCGGCGTGGATCTGACCGCGATCCCTTGGCAGAGCACGCGCTACCCCGGCGTCGCGATCCACTTCTACGCGACCGACCGGCAGAGCCGGCGGGCACTGGTGCTGATCCGGATGGAGCCCGGCTGCGGCTACCCGCGCCACCGGCACCACGGCGAAGAACACCTGCTGGTCGTGCAGGGCTGCTACCGCGACGAACGCGGCGAGCACCGCGCCGGCGGGTTCGCGATCTACCCGGACGGCTCGGAGCACGCGCCGGTGGCGACGAGCGAGCCGGGGGCGGTGCCCTGCGTGCTGCTGGCGCTGGCGCACGAGGGCATCGTGCTGCTCGGCGGCTGACGCCGAAAGCCGACCCGCGAGCGGTCAGCCCTTGGTGTACTCCGCGAGCACCTTCTCGGCGATGTTCGGCGGCACCGGCTCGTAGGAAGCCGGCTCCATCGAGTAGGTGCCGCGCCCCTGCGTCAGCGAACGCAGCGTCGTCGAGTACTGGAACATCTCGGCGAGCGGCACCTTGCCGGTCACCGCGGAGATGCCACCCGGCTTGCTGATCATCTCCTCGACGATGCCGCGCCGGCTCGACAGGTCGCCGATCACGTCGCCGGTCTTCTCCTCGGGCGCCTCGATCTCGATCTTCATGATCGGCTCGAGCAGCAGCGAGTTGTTCTCGGCGGCGAGCCGGAACGCCAGCACGCCGGCGGCTTCGAACGCCATCGTGCTCGAGTCGACGTCGTGCGACTGGCCGTCGTACAGCTCGGCGACGATCTTCACGTACGGGAAGCCGACGCGGCCGCCGCCCTTGATCGCGGCCTCGATGCCGTTCTCGACCGCCGGGATGTACTCGCGCGGCACCGAGCCGCCCTTCACCGCGTCGATGAAGTTGAGTTCCTCGACCGCCGGATCGGTGCGGAACTTGACCCGCGCGACGGCGAACTGGCCGGAGCCGCCGGACTGCTTGATGTGGCGGGCCTCGACCGTCTTCGGCCCCTTCAGCGTCATCTTGTACGCGACCTTCGGCCGGCCCACGGTGACTCCGATCTTGTAGTCGTTCTGGATCATGTTGCACTTCACCTCGAGGTGCAACTCGCCCATGCCCGAGATGACCATCTGCCCGGTCTGCTCGTCGGTGCGCGCCTTGAACGTCGGATCCTCGCGCACCAGCTTGCCGATCACCTCGGACAGCTTGTCGCGGTCGCCGCCGCTCTTCGGCTCGATCGCCATGCTGATCACCGTGTCCGGGAACGCCATCGCCTCGTAGACGATCGGGTGCTCCTTGGTCGACAGCGTGTCGCCGGTGATCGAGTCCCTGATGCCGACCGCGGCAACGATGTCGCCGGCGCGCGCCAGGTCGATCGGCTCGCGCTGCGCGGCGTGCATGCGGACCAGGCGCCCGATGCGCTCGTAGCGGCGGGTGCGGGCGTTGTAGTACTTCTCGCCCTGCTCCATCTGGCCGGTGTAGACGCGGATGAAGGTCAGGTCGCCGTTCGGATCGCTGATGGTCTTGAACACCAGGCCCGCGAACGGCTGGTCGGGCAGCAGCGGCCGCGCGATCTTCTCGTCGGTCTCCGGGTTGAGGCCTTCCATCGACGGGCGGTCGATCGGGCACGGCAGGTAGTCGACGATCGCGTCGAGCACGTTCTGCACGCCCTTGTCCTTGAACGCGGCGCCGCAGAACACCGGCGTGATCTTCATCTCCAGCGTGCCCTTGCGCACCGCCATCATGATCTCGTCGTTGGAGATCGGCTCGCCCTCGACGAACTTCTCGAGCACGCTGTCGTGGCACTCGGCGACCGCCTCGATCATCTGCTCGCGGCGCTTCTTCGCCTCGTCGAGCAGCGACGCCGGGATCTCGGCGACGGTCATTTCGCGGGCGTCGTCGTCGGCCCAGACGCACGCCTTCATCTGGATCAGGTCGATCAGGCCCTCGAACGCCTTCTCCTTGCCGATCGGCATCACCAGCGGCACCGGGTTGGCGTTCAGCCGGGCCCGCATCGACGCCACCGCCTTGTCGAAGTCGGCGCCGGTGCGGTCCATCTTGTTGACGAAGGCGATGCGCGGGACCTTGTAGCGGTTGGCCTGGCGCCACACCGTCTCCGACTGCGGCTGCACACCGGCGACCGCGCAGAACACGCCGACCGCGCCATCGAGCACGCGCAAGGAACGCTCCACCTCGGCGGTGAAGTCGACGTGGCCGGGCGTGTCGATCAGGCTCATCCGGTGGTTGCGCCAGAAGCACGTGGTCGCCGCCGACGTGATCGTGATGCCGCGTTTGCGCTCCTCCTCGAGGTAGTCCATCGTCGCCTCGCCCTCGTGCACCTCGCCGATCTTGTGGCTCTTGCCGGTGATGTAGAGGATGCGCTCGCTGAAGGTCGTCTTGCCGGCGTCGATGTGTGCGATCACACCGAAGTTGCGGTAGTTGCGGATCGTCTGCAGATCCTTGTCCTTGTTCTTGTCCTTGTCCTTGTCGGCCATGGCGGGGTGCTTCGAAGCGGGGTTGGACATTGCGGCGGCACGCGGGCGCGTGGATTTGCGGCACGGACGAATCGAACCAGGGCGGCCGCGGCACCCGGGAGCACCCGCGCACTCGGTGCCCGGGATGGAAAGGGCAAGAAAGGTAGCGTCCGGCGGGGAAGCGTCAACTGGTCCAGCGGTCCGTGCCGCCAATACCGCCGCGTGCCGCCAGCCACCAGGCGGCTGACGCCAGCGGCCACAGGCCCTACTCTGCGTCGTCCCTGCCCATGCCGAGGACCACCGAACTGCAGGACAACGCCCGCACCGCGACCCTGCGCGCGCTCGCCGAGCAGTTCGGTCATGCCTTCACCGACCTCGGCGTGCTCGACCGCGCGCTGACCCACAGCTCGCTCGGCAACGAAGGCCGACCGAGCTACGAGCGCCTCGAGTTCCTCGGCGACGCATTCCTCAACTTCGCGGTCGCCGACGTGCTGTTCCGCGCCGACCACGAGGTCGCCGAGGGCCAGTTGACCGAGACCCGCGCCCGGATCGTCAGCCGCAAACCGCTCGCCGCGGCGGCGCGCCGGCTCGACCTCGCCAACCACCTGCTCGGCGGCAAGAGCCTGTGCTCTGCCGAACGCCACAGCGAGCGCATCCTCGCCGACCTCGTCGAGGCGGTGCTCGGCGCGATCCTGATCGACGGCGGCGTCGAGGCGGCGCGCGCGTTCGTGCACCGCCACCTGCTGCCGCAGAGCGACGACGCCGGCGAGCCGGCGGTCGAGAAGGACGCCAAGACCGCGCTGCTGCACTGGTGCCAGCACCACAAGCTCGGCCAGCCGCGCTACGAACTGGTCGACGCCACCGGACTGCAGCACGAACAGGAGTTCGTCGTGCGCGCCAAGGTCCAGGACGGCCGGGCCGCCACCGGCCGCGCACGCACCAAGCGCACCGCCGAGAAGCAGGCGGCAGCACTGCTGCTCGCCGACCTGCAGGCCAGCGCGGCGCGCAGCGGCGCCTGACGCGCCAGTCCTGCGGCGCAGTCCCGGCGGGCACGAATCCTGCCGCACGGCCCGGGTACGCCCGGATTAGTGCGAAATCCTGTTATCAAGAGTGCGGTCGCGTGCCGAGAGCAGGGGAGCCGCGAGTGAACCTCGCGGTGCGTCCACCATGACACCGCACAGGCAAAGGGAGGAACGGAGAGCCGCCCGACGGGCACAGCGAACGCCGTAGCCAGCCGGGCCAGGCTGCTCCCGACCGCGTCAACGGGGAACGCCAGCCAGGACAGGAGGAGCGGAGATGTCGGCACTTCAGCGAGGGTCGTCGCGCCAGCGCGCGTTCGCGGTCACGTTCACCTGCATCGCCGCCGTCACCAGCAGCAGAGCCCCGGCGCAGGCGCCGCACCCGTTCGCGCCGCCGGTGCCGATCCCCGCGTTCAGCCTGAGCGCGGTCGCCGCCCTGGTCGACGCCAACCGCGACGGCAGCCTCGACGTGCTGCTGCCCGGCCCGTTCTTCGGCACGCTGCTGACGACCCTCGACGAGAACGGCGGCTGCCTGCACAGCAACGGCCAAGGGCCGGCACCGACCGCGGGGCCCGGCATGCCGAGCGTGCCGATCGCGATCGCGATGGCCGGCGGTCGCCTCGACGCCGACGAGCGCGAGGACCTGGTCACGGTGACGTCGGTCGGCACCGTGCACTTCCATCACAACCTCGGCTCGCTGCGGATCGACCGCGCCGCGTTCGCGCCCGACGCGGTGATCGACAGCTTCCTGTCCGCGTTCCCGATCAGCCCGCCGTTCATCAACTACTCGTTCCCGCGCGCGCAGGTCGTCGACCTCGACCACGACGGCAACAGCGACGTGCTGGTCGGCGGCGGCCCGGTCGACCGCTGGAGTGCCGCGACCTGCCCCGGTTTCGTCGGCTACTACCGCGGCAACGGCCTCGGCGGCTTCCAGGTCGGTCGCGTGGGCGTGCCCGGCAGCGTCATCGACCTCGACGTCGTCGACCTCGACGGCAACGGCGTCGATGACCACGTGATCGCGCTGATCGAGACCGGGTCGCTGGGTGCGTTCAGCTACGACCTGCACCACTTCACCGTCGTCAACGGCGCGCTGGTCGCCAGCGGCCTGCCGCAGAACCTGGGCCCCGGCCGCTTCACCGCGCTGGCGGTCGCCGACGTCGCCGGCGACAGCAACCCCGACTACCTGCTCGCCAACACCGCACTGATCGCCGGCAGCACGACCGCCACGGTGTACTGGTTCCAGGGCAATGGCCAGGGCGCCATCAGCCTGGGCACCTGGGGCACCTTCCTGCTGCCGCCCAACCTGACCCCGCTCGGCGACTTCGTCACGTCGCTGCAGGTCGGCGACTGGAACCGCGACGGCCATCGCGATCTCGCCATCCTGCGCGGCTTCGTGCAGGCGCCCGCCGCGCTGTCCGGTGCCGGCCCCTCGTACGCGGACGCCGAACTGCTGGTCGCGAGCGGTCCCGCGCTGGCGAACGCCGCCCTGGTCCCGATTGCGTTGCCCGGCTACCTGCGCTTCTCGTCGACCGACGATCCGAACTTCGCGCTGCTGCCGCTCACCGGGGCACCCGACCTGCTGCGCACGTTCGACGCCGGCCGCGACGGCAGCGCCGACCTGCTGGTCACCGGGCTGCGCCCGACCGGGAACCCGACGATCACGCTGATCGCGACGCTGCGCAACACCACCCCGCCATCGCTCGGGGATGCGCGCTTCGAGAAGGTCGGCTCGCCGTCCGGCGGCGTCGCGGCGTTCCCCGCCCGCATCGGCTTCGACGGCGGCCGACCCTCGCCGGGCAATGCCAGCTTCGCCTGCACGCTGCAGAACGTGCGCGGCGGCTGCCTCGTCGGCCTGCTGTGGAGCCCGCTCGGCCAGGCCAACATCATGTCGGCGTACGGCTTCGACCTGCACCTCGTGCCCACGGTGTTCGGCTGCGGCGTGCTCGCTGCCGGCACCCAGGCCGGCGAAGGCTTCTCGTCGTTCCCGCTGCCGATCCCGCCGGTGCCGTCGCTGGTGGGCGACGCCGGCTACTTCCAGTACGACTACTACGACCACGTCGCCGGGGTCTTCGGCGGCACGCAGGCCACCGGGCTCTGGATCGGCAACTGACGCGCCACGCGGGAGCAAGATCGTGCCTACCGCGAACGTGCGCCGGCGGGCAAGCGCAGTTCGACGCGTGGCGGGTCCGCGATCCCAGCGGTGATCCTCCCGATCGCCGTGCGCGGTTCGCCCCACTGCACGACGAACTCACCGGGTTCCAGTTCGCCAACGATGCAGCCGTTGGCATCGCTGGGGCCGAGGCGGTGCACCAGGTTCGTTTGGTCGGCGCAGAGCACCACATCGGTCTCGGGTACAGGAGACCCGTCGGCCGCGAGCAGGCGGATGCGCACGGTCGCCACCACGACATCGAAGGACTGCTCGACGGCACCGTTCGCCGGTAGCGTCGCGACGGTCTGGGACCGTATCCAGTTGATGCCCTGATCGCGCCGACGCAGGTCCGCGCGGTTCAACAGCACGCGCACGTCGCCGGGCCGACCGCGGTAGAGGAAGCGCCCCTCCGCGTCGGTCTCGGCGTAGGTCATCGTGCGCATGCCTCGCGGCTGGTCGGGATGCGGCCGCGCGACCTCGACCCCGATCCGCTCATTCGCCACCGGCGCGCCGTTGCAGCGGACGACCCCGGTGATCGTCGCCGGCAGCCAGGCACCGAGATCGAACCGGGCCTCGGTCGCCTCGCCTTCGCGCAACGTCACCGTCGCGAACGGCACGCCGTTCCCGGACCAGACGAGGATCTGTCCGTTGGCGTCGTCCCAGGGTTCGAGCGCCAGTTGCCAGTCTCCCGCCGGCACGCCAGCGATCGAGAACCTGCCCTCGCTGTCGATCGCGGCACCGGACAAGGCGGCCGGTGGCACGAGTTCCGCACCGTCCCCGCGGCCGCGTTGCAGCCGGAAGCCCGGCCCGGCGCCTGGATGCTGGCGCTCGCGAACAACGAGCAGTTGCTGAACGAACTCGGCGGGGCCAACCCTGGCGATCAACGTGCCGCCGATCGGCACGGTCGCGACGACCGGGTCGCGCGCGTCGAGCCGCAGCGGCCCGACGAGGAACGGAGCGAAGCCGTCGCCGGAGATGCGCACGACAACGTCCTTGCCGGCGGAACCGTGCAGGTTGGCTTCGCCGCGCGCGTTCGTCGACGTGTCGTGCAGCAGCATGCACCAGGATCGCGGGTAGGGAGGATCCCAACGATCGATCGTGACGGTCTTGGTGCCGATGGTCACCGGCTGCGGCGCCAGTGCATCGGCGGCGATCTCCTCGACCTTCGCCTTCGGCACGGGCGCGCCATCGCGGCGCCTTACCAGCAGCGCACGGTCCGCGGCCCGCGCCAGGCGCACTTCGACGCGGGCCACATGCTCGCGCACCGCCTCGACCGCGACCGACTCGCTGCGCCACAGATCCCAGCGGTGCGGTTCGACGACGACCAGGTGGCGGCCCGGCGGTACCGGGATGCTGGCGATGCCGTGCTCATGCTCGCCGCTTGCCTGCATGCCGCCGACGATGCGCGGACCCGCTCCCCGGTCCTCCGGTGCCCGCCAGGCGCGCACGCCGAAGTCGACCACCGGCTCGCCGCGTTCGTCGACGACCCGGATCTCGATCGCGACGAGGTCGCGCAGCACGAAGCACACGTCGCGGGCACCCCACGTCAACGTACGCGGCGTCGTTGTCGGGTCGTGGCCGGCCATGGCGAAGTCCATCTGCACCTCGCCGTCGGGCTGACCGTCGCGCTGCAACGTGAACCGCCCGAGGGCATCGGTCGCAGCCTGGCTCGCTGTCTTGTTCCACCCGGTGACCTCTACACCCGTCAAGGCTCGGCCACGTTCGTCAACGACTGTGCCGGTGATCGTGTCGGCCCCGGCTGCGTTCGCAACGACGATCTGGTGCGCATGCGCGACGGCGCCCACCGGCACCTCGAACAGCGGGCCGCGTACGATCCGGCGACCGCGCACATCGCAGCGGTGCGGGCCGGCGGCCACAGTCGTCGTCACGACGCCGTCCATTGCGACGGCTACGTCGGGGTATCGATGGAAGAGCCAGTCCGCCGTCATCTCCCTCGGCACGCGGACATGGTCGAACTCGATCGCGACATCGGGCGTGGTGACGACGCGACCCAGTTCGTCGACGACCCGACAACGCAACGTGCACGCAATGGGTACGACGAGGTCGCCGACGGGACGGTCCTTCGCCGTGTCGATCTGGCCGAGACCACACACGTGCTCGAGCGTGCCACGACGAACCCACAGTGTCAGGGAGAGCGGCGTCGGTTCGACGACGAACTCGAACCGACCGTCGCTCGCTGTCCGTGCCGTCATGGTCGCGAACCGGCGACCGCCGCGCGCCAACAGCCACTCGCCATACTCGCGTTCGAAGTCCTTGCCCATGCCGCCATCGATCCTGGTCCCGCGCAGTTCGATCCCCAGCCCTGGCAGCGGCGCCCCGTGTTCGTCGACGAGTCGACCGTGGATGCGAGCGCGTGCGTCCGCGGCGACGGTCGCGCCCGCAGCCAAGGTGCGATCAGGGACCCGCACGCCATCGGCTGCACCGCCCACGCCCTTCGGCAACGACCCCACCGCCGCGTCGCTCGCCACGCCAGTGCCGGCCACCGACGCGGGTGGCCGCAGCGTCGGCGGTTCGCCGAACCACACGAACGCCGCGACGGCGGCCGCCGCCACGATCGTCCCAGCCATCCACTTCATCGCCGTCGTCATCAGCAGTCCTCCGGCGGCCAGCGCGGCCGTGCCCACCATCACGCGTTCCAACCCGAACGCGCCCGCCAACCCGGCGCGCCAGTCACCGCCGCGGGTCCGTTCCTCGGCGTCGAAGCGTTCGCGCAGCAGCGCAAGGCCCCGCACGAGCCGCGTCTTCACCGTCGCCACCGGCACCTGCATCGCCGCCGCGACCTCGGTCGGCGCCAACTCGCGCAGGTAACGGAGCAGGATCGTCGTCTGGTACGGCTCCGGCAACGCCGCCACCGCCGCGTGCAGGCGATGGAACGCCTCGCGCGTCTCGACGCCGGAGTCCGGCGTCACCGCCTCGGGTCGCGCAACCAGGCGCTCGCGAGCGACGCGCCGCCGCTCGCCGCGGCGGAGTTTGTGGGCGACGAACCGCATCACCGTCGCCAGCCATACACCCGGCGCGTGCACGGCGGCACTGCGATGCCGCAGTGCCTGAAGCACGGTATCCTGCACCAGGTCGTCCGCGCCTTGGGCTCCGACCAACGTACACGCGAGCGCGCGCAGGCCGCCGACGTGGGCGTGCAGTTGGTTCTCGATGCCGCCGGTCATGACCCCTCTATGTACCCGCCGACGCAGCCGCGGACTCACCGCTGTCGCAATCGGCAACGTGCCCGCCACAAGGAGGGATGACCAGGGCAGCGCGACCCCTCCAGCCGAGCGGTTGCGCCGCGCCGCCCCTACGCCGAGCATGGCGGCATGACGACGATCGCACTGCTCGGGACCGGCCTGCTCGGCGCCGGCATGGTCGAGAACCTGCTGGCGAAGGGCCACACGGTCCGCATCTGGAACCGCTCGCGCGGCAAGCTGGCGCCGCTGCTCGGCAAGGGCGCGATCGCGGGCGCCGATCCCGCCGACTGCGCGCGTTCGGCCTCCCGCGTGCACCTCGTGCTGGCCGAGGACACCGCCGTCGAAGCGGTGCTGCCGGCGCTGCTGCCCGGCCTCGGCAAGGGTGTGCCGATGATCGACCACGGCACCAACTCCCCCGCCAAGGTCAAGGCGCGCTGTGCTTCGCTGCGCGCGCAGGGCGTGCGCTACCTGCCGGCGCCGGTGTTCATGTCGCCGGCGAACGCACGCGAAGCGAGCGGCATGATGCTGCTGGCGGGGCCGAAGGCCGACTGCGAACCACTGCAGCCCGAACTCGCGGCGATGACGGGCAAGCTGCTCTACGTCGGCGAACGCGACGACCTCGCCGCGGTCTACAAGCTCGCCGGCAACTCGGTGTTCTTCGCGCTCGCCGCGGCGATGGCCGACGTGCTGGCGATCGGCGCCGGTAGCGGCGTGTCCGCCGAGCAGATGATCGCGCTGTTCGACACCTTCAAGCCCGGCGCAGCACTGCCGTTCCTCGGCCAACGCGTCGCCAAGGCGGGTGCCGGGGCGGCGAGCTTCGAGCTGGCGATGGCGCGCAAGGACGCGCGGTTCGCGACCGAAGCAGCCGGCAACAACCCGCTGCTGCTGCTGCCGGCGATCGCCGCGGCGATGGACAAGGCCCTGGCGGCGGGCCACGCCCGCGCCGACTACGCGGTGTTCACGCGCGCCGGTTCGTGATGGCCGGGGTTCCGCGCCGCATCGTCAGCCTGGTACCGAGCACGACCGCGAGCGTGTGTGCGTTCGGCTGCGCGGACCGGCTCGTCGGCTGCACGCGCTGGTGCGTCGAGCCGGCCGCGGCGCTGACGAACGTGGCGCGGATCGGCGGTACCAAGAACCCCGACGTCGCCGCAATCCTGGCGTTGCAGCCCGACCTCGTGCTCGCGAACGGCGAAGAGAACCGCGCCGAGGATCTCGAACGGCTGGCCGCGCGCGTGCCGGTGCTGGTGCAAACGCCGCGCACCGTGCCCACAGCCCGCGCCGACCTGCAAGCACTCGCCGAACGGCTCGACGTGTTGCCCATCGCCGCGCCGTGGCTGGCGCGCATCGACGCGCAGCTGGCGGCACTCGCCGCGACACCGCCGCCACGTTCCGCACCGCGCGTCTACTACGCGATCTGGAAGAAGCCGTGGATGAGCATCAACCGCGACACGTTCATCCACGACGTACTGACGCACATGGGCGTCGCGAACATCTGCGCCGATGACAGTGCGCGCTACCCGGAGGTGGACCCCGCGACTGCCGTGGCGCGCGGCGTCGACTGCGTGCTGCTCGCCAGCGAACCGTGGGCGTTCGACGAAACGCAGCGCCGCGAACTTGCTGCGCTGCGCCCGTTCGGCGACGCGAAGCTCGTGCTCTGCGACGGCCGCGACTTCTGCTGGCACGGCGTGCACCTGGCCGAGGGCCTGGGTCGCGCCCGAGCGCTCGCGCGTTCGCTGTCCTGATCCGCGCCCCACGCCTTCGCGCCGGCCAGAGGTTGCCGCCGACTGCCCCCACCGCCATGCTGCCAGCGTGGCCCGCACCCTGTCGACCGACCTGGACGATGCAACCGCCCGACCGTACTTCATCTGGGACGAGGACATCACGTACGGAGAACTGCGGCAGAAGCTGCAATCGCCCGATCTCGACGAGCGCGCGCTGTGGATGGGGCGTGTGATGCGGGAAGCGCGCTATCAGGAAGTCTGGAAGCTGCTGAAGCTGACGGACGTGCTGGCGATGCTGCCACGCATCGACAAGCACCTCGGCCGGGAGCGAAAGTTCTGGCACTGGTTGATCGAGGGATGGCGAGCTGATGGACTCCTCCCGCGGACTTAGCACCCTGCAGGCTGACCTGCTGCGGGCGTTCTTCGCGCAGGAGCGCCGGTTCGTGCTCACCGGCGGTGGCGCTCTCGTCGGGTTTCACCTTCGTCACCGGACCAGCGAGGATCTCGACTTGTTCGCGAAGCCTCCGGTCAGTCTCGACGACGGCTATCACGCCCTCGCCGCAGCGGCATCCGGACTCGGAGCGACCATCGAAGTCCAACGCCGATACCCCGAGTTCCAGCGCGTGATCGTGCGTCGCAACCAGGAATCGGCTGTCGTCGACCTCGTGATCGATCGTGCTCCGGACGTCGATCAGCCCGTCGATGTCGAACACGGCATCCGCTTGCACTCCCTGCGGGAGATCGCGGCGAACAAGGTCTGTGCGCTGCTCGGACGCGCCGAGATCAGGGACCTGATCGACCTGCGGGCCATCCTGATGACGGGTGCGGACCTCCGTGGCGTCCTCGCCGATGCGGAGCGCAAGGACCGCGGTGTGTCGGCAGCGACATTGGCCTGGCTGCTCGATGGCGTGCGCATTCCGGACTCGGCGCAGCTGCCCGGCGTCGCCGCCGCGGAACTCGATGCCTTCCGCATCGACCTGGTCCGACAGCTGCGCCGGATCGGCGTGCCGTGACCGCCGCCGGCCGGTGAGCAAGCCCCCAGCCGGCGCGATCGGTCGGCTACCGCTCGGTCGACCGCGAACGGAACACCACGTAGACGAGCCAGCCCAGCGCGCACACCGCAAGCCCGGCGAGCGACGCCTTGGGGTTGGTCGCGATCGCGCCGGCACACACCAACGCCGCCGCACCGGTGAACGCGAACGCCGGCAGATTGCCGCGACCGTCCGCGAGGCGCAGCGCGGCGACGCCGGCCAGCGCGTAGAAGATCCAGTCGACGAACACGACGCCGTCGAGCAGGAAGCCGAGCACGTCGATCGTCTGCCCGCCGAACGCGACAAACACCACCAGCAGCAGCAGGATGCCCTGGCCGCCCTGCACCAGCACGCCGAGCACCGGCGTACCGGTGCGCGGGTGCAGGTCGCCGATCGCGCGCGGGAACAGGCCCTGCCTGCTCATCGCGTGCAGCACGAACGGCGGCGCGAGGCAGATCGTGTTGACGATGCCGAGCGCCGAGATCGCGATCATGCCGGCGAGCACGCGCGCGGCGATCGCGCCGTGACCGAGCGGTTCCAATCCGGCGCGCGCGGCGTCGGCGCCGACTGTGGTCGAGCGCGCGGCCCCTTCGAAGCCGAGCAGATCGAGGAACGCCAGGTTCACCGCCAGGTAGGCGACGATCACCACCGCGACGCCGCCCAGGATGCCGAGCGGCACGTCGCGAGCCGGGTTGCTCGCCGCGCCGGCGACGAATGAGCCCTGCTGCCAGCCGCCGCACGAGAACATCACCGGCAGGATCGCCGCGGCCATCGCGGCCAGCCAACCCACCGGCGCCCGGGTGCGGGCGGCCACCGGCGCCGCGGCCTCGCCGCCGGCGAACAGCGCCAGCAACACCAGCCCCAGGATCGCGACCACCTTCAGCACCGTCAGCACGTTCTGCACGCGGCTGCCGGTGCGCAGCCCGAGCGCGTTGAGCACCGTGAACATCGCGATCGCGGCGACCGACAGCGCGACCTTGGTGCCATCGCCCATGCCCTTGGTGCCGTGCAGCGCGACGTCGAGGTTCTCGGCGAACACGATGCCGATCACGCCGAGCGCGCCGGCCTGGATCACCAGCCAGTTGGCCCAGCCGTACAGGAACGCCGGCAGCGGCCCGAGCTTCCGGGCGATCCACACGAAGGTGCCGCCGTGTTCGGGCATGGAGCGCGCCAACCGCGCGTAGACCAGCGCACCGAGCGCCGCGATCAAGCCGCCGAGCGCCCACGCGGCGATGACCTGCGTGCTGTCGTCGACCGCCGCCGCGACCTTCTGCGGCGTGAAGAAGATGCCGACGCCGATGATGCCGCCGACGACGACGCAGCCGATGTCGAAGGCGGACAGGCCGGGGCGCTGCATCGCCGGCATCCTCCGGGCGTCCAGCCGAACACGCCAGCGCGATCCTCGCACCTGTAGCGATCGATCCGGTATCGTCACATCACCGTGGCTGCCACCGATCCCGACACGCCAACGCAGATCGGGCCCTACCGCCTTCTCGACGTGATAGGCGAAGGCGGCATGGGCATGGTCTACGCTGCCGAGCAGCGCACGCCGTTCGTGCGACGGGTCGCGTTGAAGGTCGTCAAGTTCGGGATGGACACGCGCGAAGTGTTGGCGCGGTTCGAGGCGGAGCGGCAGGCGTTGGCGCTGCTGGACCATCCCAACATCGCCAAGGTCTTCGACGCGGGTGCGACACCGACGGGTCGCCCCTACTTCGCGATGGAACTGGTGCGCGGCGTACCGATCACCCGCTACTGCGACGAGGGGCGTCTGTCGATCGAGGATCGCGTCAAGGTCGCGCTACAGGTGTGCGCCGCTCTGCAGCATGCGCACGAGCGCGGCATCATCCACCGCGACATCAAGCCGACGAACATCCTCGTCGGCGACGTCGACGGCAACCCGGTCGTCAAGGTCATCGACTTCGGCCTCGCGAAGGCGACCAACCAGCGACTGACCGAGCGCACGCTGTTCACGGAAGAAGGGCGGATCATCGGCACGCCGGAGTACATGAGCCCCGAGCAGGCCGAAATGTCGGCGCAGGAAGTCGATGCCCGCACCGACGTGTTCTCGCTTGGCGTGGTGTTGTACGAACTGATCGCTGGCGTGCTGCCGTTCGACTTCCAGCCGGTTCGCGAGAAGGGTTACCTCGAGCTGCAGCGCTTCATCCGCGAAGAGGACGCGCCAACACCGCGGAGGCGCATCAGTTCGCTGGCCGCGAGCGTCGAGCGAATCACAGCCTTGCGTCGCTGCCGCCTGCACGACCTGACGAAGAGTCTGCGCAACGGCCTCGACGCGGTCATCATGAAGGCGATCGCCAAACCGCGGCGCGACCGCTATCCGGCGTGCGCCGACCTGGCCGCGGACCTGCAACGCTTCCTCGCTGGCGAGCCAGTGTCGGCGCGAACGCTGGGCGGCATCGCGACGATCGCTGCGCAATTGCGGCGCATGCATCGTCGTCACCCGACCTGGCTACCGATGACGGCGGCCGCGTTGGTAGTCGGGCTGGCCACGTGGAGTCTGATGCGTCAGGACATCGATCCCGCCCAGACGCAACAGGCCGAAGTCGGCGCGCCAGCGGAGTACCCCGAGGCTTCGGCAGTGTTTCCGCTACTAGGGGCATCGGTGGAGCAAGTTCTGGCGGCCTTGTCCAAGACCCTCCCAGACGACCACCCTGACCTGCAGGTGGCTCGTGCCAACCTCGCCGCCAGAATGTGCCTTCACCGCGACCTGACCGGAGCACTCCCGCTGCAGGAGAAGATCCTCGCGGTGTGGGCCAACAACCTGCCCGACGATCATCCCGAACTGCAGTTTGCCCGCGTCAACCTCGCCATGACCAAGGCGGGCCTCGGCGACCTGCAGGGAGCCGAGGCCTTGCAGGAAACGGTCTTGGCAATGCGGGCAAAGACCTTCCCGGAGGAGCATGACGATCTGCAGGAGATCCGCCTCGATCTCGCTGCCACCAAACACGCTCGCGGCGACCTGCAAGGAGCAATGGAGTTGCAGGAGAGGGTCGTTGCGGTGTGGTCTGAGAAGCTGCCCGAGGCGCACCCGAGCCTGCAGAGGGCTCGCCGCGCCCTCTCCGTCACGATGCGAGACCTCGGCGTGCTCGTGGACAAGGAGGCTCCAAGGGCCCTCGCTCTTCTCGTCGGCATTGCCCAAGTGAACCAGCCCGCAGTAGGCGAGCGCTTCCCGCTGCTCGCCGGTCCTGAGAACGACGTAGCGTTGGCCAGGCGCATGCTGGTGGAACGATTCGGGTTCCCAGACGACGAGATCGTGACGTTGACCGGCAACGCGGCAACTCACGAGGCGATCGTGACGGCGTTCCACCGCCATTTGATTCGTCGGGCAGCTCCGACGACGCCGGTGGTCGTGTGGCTTTCGGGGACTGGGCGGCAGGTGCCGGACACGTCCAAGCAGGAACGTGTGGAATCCAAGGGAGAAGTGCCCTGCGACGAATCGCTGGTGGCTGTCAACAGCCGCAGTGTGGACCCGACCGGCGCCTTCGACCTCCTCGACGACGAGGTGTGGTCCTTGCTCGCTGCCGTCCGCTCACGGGATGTGTTGTTGGTCGTGGATGCGTGCCATGCGGGAGGATTCGCGGTGGCGGCGACGGGGTCACGTGGCGGCAGCGACGGTGTTCCCCCTCGGGTGTCGAAGTTCTGGCCGCGCGATGTCCCCTATCTCGACGATGCCAACCAGCAGCCTCTCACCAACGTCGTCCTGCTCGCGGCTTGTGCGAAGAACGAGGAGGCCGGTGAGTTTGCGACACCAAGTGGGACCTTTGGCATCTTCTCACGCGCGGTCTGCGATGTGTTGGCTGCCGGCAAGGCCGCCAGCTGGGGTGAAGTCCTCCTCGAAGTGCAGGCCAGGGTTGCTGGGCGCGGCACGCGACCAGGGGCTGTTCCCTTGCTCTTCGGCGAGGCGCAGCGCGCCGTGTTCTCAGGCGAGTCTCGCGCCATGCCCGTCGGCTTTGTCGTGCGGCGAGTTGGCGCGTCCTTGTCCGTCGAGGCGGGCAAGGTCCACGGCCTCGAGGATGGAGGCGAGTTGATGCTGATCGACCTGGGGGGCCAGAGAGTCGGGCGGGCCCGTATCTCGCAATGCGGTTCCGCTCGGTGCACCGCGGAGTGGATCGGCGACAAGGCAATGCCAGAGTCAGCAATGCTCGCGCTGCCTGCAGCGACCCGGAGCAGTCCCCCGCCCTTGCGCCTGCACCTGGGCCCTGGAGTGGATCCGAGGATCTTGGCCGGCTCGGAACTGGCGACCACCGCGGCTGCCTCGACGTTGGCGGACTACGTTCTGCGCCGCGAGGATCGCAAGTTGCTCCTCGTGGATCGCGCGGGATACGTGTGCTCCCGGATGGCCGATGACGCCACCGAGGTCGCTCGTTACCTCGCGGAAGAGTTTCGATTCCAAGTAATGTGGGGCGGCGTTGAGATTGCGGGCGAACTGGCCCTGGAGGTCGACGTGCTCCCGGCCAGCGAAGACGACAGCAAGCAGTTGGGCATCCCGACCGCCTCGGTTTCGCGCGATGCCGGGTTCTTGATCGGGGCCCACCCTCTCCGAGAGAAGCCCCGCGAGGGTGGACTCATCCGTCTGCAAGTCCGGAACCCGAATGCCCAGGCCCTTCACATCGCCGTGCTGTGTCTCTCCGAGAATCGAGAGGTGAACTTGCTGGTTGGCAGGGACGCCAACAACGTGCTGGGGCCTGGCAAGAGCCTGACGAAGGCGGTGTGGATAGGACAAGCAAGCGGGTGGCCCGAAACGCAACCCATGCGCGAGCGATACATCGTCCTCGGCACACCCGCGTTCGTGGATCTCATGCCATTCGTGGGCCCCGGCGTGGCCACGATTCATGGCAAAGCCCTGGAGAACATGCCGGCATTCGCGTGTCGCGCTCTCGGTCTGCCGACGGGCTTCGAGGCCAGCAAGGATCCGTGGGCCGTGCAGTTCCTCGACGTCCGCATCGTGACGCCGGAGCAGTTCGCGAACGCCCAGAAGCCGTCGGGGCGCTGACAGCACTGGCTCGACTTGGATGGCACCGCTCCGGCTACCGGCACGCAGCGCCGGTCACAGCACGAACCAGCGCGCTTCGGTCATGCGCAGGCCGACCACGCCGAGGGCGCGCTGCGCGCCGAACACGAAGCCGCTGGCCCAGGGCGCCACCGGGATGGTCAGCGTGGTCACGCCGTTGCCGTTCACGCCGACGATCTGGAGGTCGACGATCTCCGGCATGACCCACAGCAGCGCCTGGTGGGGGCAGGTGTGCCACGGCGGATCGAAGGAGAACGCCATCGGCAGCACGGGACCAATCGCCGTGACCACGACCCAGGGGTTGGCCTGGACCGGGAGCGGCGCGCCGATGCTGACCACCCCGCCGGCCAGGGCCCCGCCGACCACGGTCACCGGCAGGCCGAGCCCGTTGCAGGGCGACCCGGCCGGATAACCCGGGCCGAGCAGCCCCTGGGCGGCGAGGCCGGAAGTCAGCAGGGACAGGGACAGCGTCAGGCCGGAGAACGCACGCAGCAGCATCGCGGAAGGGTTCATGGGTCACCTCGGGGGGAGGCCCTCGCGGCGGCATGCCGCGCAGGTCCAACCTGGGAACCGCAGGCAGGGCCCGCCGCCGGAACGGAATCCCGCGGACCACCGGCAGCGGGCCACTGGCCGGTAGGCTGGGCGCCCATGCTGCCACGCTTCGCGATCGCGTCGCTCGCCGCCGCCTTGGCTTCGTTCGGGCCCGCCCAGACCGTGCACCTGGTCGGTTCCGGCGGCTTCCCGCAGATCCAGAACGCGATCAATGCCGCGAACCCGGGCGATGTCGTCGTCGTGCAGGCGGGCACCTACAACGCGTTCACGCTGAACAAGGACCTGACGCTGACCGCGGCACCGGCGGCGATCGTCGACATCAACGTCCTGCCGTGGGGCAGCAACGTCTCGGTCTTCCGACCACCTGGCCAGGCCAAGGTGGTCGGCATGCGTTTCCGCCACCCGATCATCGGCCCGGCACAGACGCGCGTGCTGAGCGGCACCGTGCACTTCGCCGACTGCCTGTTCGAGAGTTCCCCGTGGTCACTCCCGGCGCTGGCCGCCCTCGTCGTGCAGAACGCGCAGGTTGCGTTGCAGCGCTGCGACGTGCTCGGCGGCGGTGCCCAATCCACGACTTCCGGAGGCACCGGTGCTGGCGGCCACGGGATGACGGTCTCCTTCGGCACCGTCGCCGCCGCCGACTGCACGTTCCGCGGCGGCGCCATCCACTGGGACTTCAGCGGCAGCGGTGGCCACGCCATCGTCGCGAGCGCCGCCGACGTCCACCTCGCGAACTGCCTCGCCGTTGGCGGCGGGAACGACCCGCTGATCTCCTACCATCCGACGGGCAACGGCATGCACATCGCGTCGACGTCGCGCATCTGGCTCGCCGACTGCCAGGTGGCCGGCGGCAACGGCCACACCACCGCCGGCGGCGCTGCGCTGGTCAACCTCGGCACGACGGCGGTCGTCGAAGCCCGCTCTACGTTCACCGGCGGCCCGGGTTCGCCCGTCGGGCCCGCGGTGATCGGCCCGCTGGTGACGGGCCCACTGCTCGGCCTCCTTGGAACGACCGCGCCGATCACGCTCGGTGTTCCGTGGACGGTCGGCTACCGCACGACCCCGGCGACGCCGGTGCTGGTGCTGGCGAGCGACGGGCTCGCGGTGTCCGTGCCGCCCGTGGTCGCGGAACCGGCGTGGCTGTCGGCGGGCAGCTTCGTGGTCGCCGGCGCCGGCGTCACCGACGCGACCGGGCTGCTGACGTTCACGTTCCCGGTGCCGGCGACGCCATCGCTGCTGCACGCGCCGTGCTTCGTGCAGGGCTTCGCCGGCGGAACGTTGCCGCTCCGGACCGCGCCGCCAGTCGGCGGCACCGTGCGATGAACGCGCTCAGCGTTCGAACGTGATCTCGACGGTCTGCTCCTTGCCGTCGCGCACGAACGTCACCGTCTTCTTCGCGCCGCCGGCGGCCAGCGCCGCCCGCATCTCGTCGAGCGTGGCGACCTTGGTGTCGCCGATGCGCACGATCACGTCGCCGGCCTTCAGCCCCGCCTTCGCCGCGGTTCCCTCGGCGTTGACTTCGGCGAGCTTCAGGCTGTCGCCTTCCGGTGTCACGCCGAGCCGCCGCGCCCCGCGCGCACCGCCGCCGCCCGCGCCGCCGCTGAAGCCGCGCTGCACCTTCATGTTCTCGCGCGTCAGCAGCGCCGGCAGGTTGGCGAGGCCGAGCGCGCCGGTTGCGATCACCACCGACGAGTGGCGCTGGTACTCCGCGATCGCGGCGCCGTACGTGTCGTGCTGGGTGTGGTGCGTGTACGTGTAGTTGGCGCGGCCGGCCTGGTCCCAGAAGAAGCCGGGCACGCCCGCGGCGGTGAACGACTCGTGGTCGCTGCCGATCGGCCGGAACGCGTCGATGTCGCGGATCTTGAACGGCATCTCGGTCGACAGCGTCAGCACCGGCTCGAACACCAGCTGCAGCTGGTCGCGCATCTCCTTCATGCCGGCGATGCCGGACAGGTAGTTGGTGCCGCCGTCGTGCACCAGGCACGCCGAGTACTTCGGCATCTCGTCCTTGTGCTTCTGCACCCACGCGCGCGAGCCGAGCAGGCCCTGTTCCTCGCCGCTCCACAGCATGAAGCGGATCGTGCGCCTGGGCTTCGCCCCGATCGCCGTGAGGATGCGCGCGGCCTCGATCGTGGTCGCCGTGCCGGTGCCGTTGTCGGTGGTGCCGGTCGCGCCGTCCCAGCTGTCGAGGTGACCACCGACGACCACGTACTCGTCGGGGAACTCGCTGCCGACCAGGTCGGCGATCACGTTGTAGAGCGGGATCGGCCCCTTGCGGAAGTGGTTGCGGATGTCGAACTCGACCTCGACCTTGCCGACCGCCAGCTGCTTCTGCACCTCGGCGTAGCTGTTCTTGCTCAGCCGCACGATCGGCAACGTCGGCAGGCGGTCGAAGTCGACGTTGGAGCGCCCGCTGGTGATCAGCAGGTCGGCGCGGCCGCCGGCGACGAAGCCGAACGCGCCCGCCTTCTCCATCGCGTCCTGCAACGTGCGCAGGAACTCGCCGGTCGGCGGACCGAGCAGCCAGGCGCCCGCGAGCTGGTCGCCGAGCGCCGCCAGTTCCTCGGCGTTCTTGGGTGCTGCCAGCAACGGCCCGCGCGAAGGGCCGCGCGTGCCGGCGCTCCACGAGTCGGTGTTGCACTCGAGCTCGAGCAGATCCGGCTTCGTCATGCGCCCCCACCACGGGCCGCGGTTGAAGCCGACCGGGAACGTGCCCCACTGCTCCAGTTGCGCGTTGGCGAGGCCGAACGATTGGAACGTGTCGCGCGCCCACTCGCCGGCGACGGTGAGGTTGTCCGACGAGGTCAGCCGCGGACCGATCCGGTTGACCAGGTGGTCGAGGTGCGCCATCACGCGCGAGTTCTCGAGCCCCTCCTTCTTGATCGCGGCGAACTGGTCGGGCGCGACCTGCGCGAGCAGCGTGGTCGAGAACGCCGCGGCGGCGGCGACGGCGAGGTGGCGTGGCAGCATGACCGCGCGAACGTATCGTCGCCGGCGTCCGGAGTCAGGGCGCGGGCGACGTTCCCAGCGGCGCGATCACGGCCAGTCGGGATCCCGCAGCAGGTCGGCGAGCCCGCGAAGCGCGACGCCAGATCTCCCGCGCGACCAGCCAACCCTGGCTTCACTGGCGCCAGGGCGTGGAAGTCGGCGACAACCGGTCCGCGTCGAAGGCGACCGCGGCGAACAGGTTGATCGGTGCGAACTTCGCCTGCGCAGGTCGGTGACGCGCGCCGCTCGTCACCACCCGCACGCCGCCCAGTCGGCGCCGGCAGCACGATGACGTCGGCGAAGAAGCCCCACACCACCAGCATCTCGACGCGGGCGCGCGGGTAGAGCAACAGGTACGCGCCCATCACGCCGGCGATCGCGCCGGAAGCGCCGATCGTCGGCACCGGCGAACCGGGCGCGCTGAACAGGTGCGCAGCCGACGCGGCGACGCCGCAGCCGACGTAGAAGAGCAGGAAGCGCCAGCGGCCGAAGCGGTCCTCGACGTTGTCGCCGAAGATCCACAGGAACAGCATGTTGCCGAGGAAGTGCAGCCAGCCGCCGTGCAGGAAGATGCAGGTCACCAGCGTCAGCCAGTCCGGCACGCCGGCGGCGTCGATGCGCGCGACCGGGCGGCCGCGCGGGCCGAGCAGCACGTGGTGATCGCCGGGATCGAACACGCGCGCCGGCACCATGCCGTACTGCTCGACCAGGGTGCCGTTCGGATCGCCCAGCTGCAGCACGAACGCGAGCGCGCAGACGACGACGATCGCGCGCGTCACCACCGGGGCCCGGCTCGCCGGCACGTCGTCGCGCAGAGGGATCATGGGTCGCAGGCGATCGGACGCGCAGGCTGGCGCGCATGCAAGCCGCCGGGCCACGCTTGCTCCGGATCCTCGCAGCAAGCGAAGGACGGATTCCGTGAATCCGATCCGCGGTCCCGGGGATCATCCACGCACACGCTCCCTGCCACGCCCATGGTCGACCCAGACGACGAAGCCGCCGCCACCCTGCACAACCAGGGTCGGGCGCTGCGCGCGCTGGCGCGGTCGATCCTGCGCTCGACCGATGGTGCCGACGACGTGGTTCAGGATGCGTTCGCGACCGGACTGGCGGCGCCGCAAGCACCGGCGAACCGGTTCGGCTGGCTCACCCGCGTCGTGCAGAACCTGGCGCGACGCCGCCTGCGCGACCGTGCCCGCCGCCAGGATCGCCACGACAGGGTGCCGTCGCCATCGCCCGCACCAGCCGCCGATGAGGTGCTGGCGCAGGTCGAGACGCACCGCCTCGTCGCCGAAGCGGTGCTGCAGCTGCCCGAACCGTACCAGCGCGCACTGGTGCTGCGCTTCTGGCACGACCTGCCGCCGCGAGTGATCGCCCGCCGGCTGGGCCTGCCGGTCGCGACGGTGAAGACCCACCTGCAGCGCGCGCTCGCCGAACTGCGCCAGCGTCTCGACCGCCGCACCGGCGACCGCCGCGCATGGCTCGGCGCGCTGGTGCCGATCGCGCACCCGCACCTGCTCGCCGTGGGTTCGTCGTTCACCACCACTGCGGCCGCCTTCGCTGTCATGAACTCCAAGCACCTCGCGTTCCCGCTCGCCGCCTGCCTGTGCCTCGGCGTCGTCGTCTGGCAGCCGTGGGCCCCGCTGGCCACTCCGGTGCTCGAAGCACCGAGCGCGGGCGGCGGCGAACCCGCGCGCACCGCACTCGCCGGCGACACCGCCGCCACCACCGCACCCACCG
>JBASWX010000696.1:0-6766 GCA_049276695.1 Planctomycetota bacterium | reverse complement strand
GTGCTGGGGCGGTGGATCCGGGAGCGGCCGGTGCCGGCCGGGCGGGTGCGCGACGTCGATCTCGGCTGGACCCCGGCGGACCTCGCCCGCTTCCTCGCCTGGCTGCCCTGAACTACGGCGCCTCGCGGCAGCCGGGTCTAGCCGGTGGCGTGGCCAGGTCCGCGATCACTCCCGGGACGGGCGCCAGCGGCGCGTGCGCATGCTGGCGGTGAACGTCGCCTGCAGCGCCAGCCCCAGCGCCACCGCCAGCGCGAGGAACGGCCAGAACCAGCCGAGCTGGTGCATCCAGGCCCCGAGCATGCCGAGCGCCATCGCGGCACCGATCACCGCGCCGAAGACCAGGCAACCCAGCGCCGGGTCGCGCACGTCGCTGTTCGGCTGCGACAGCGGCAGCCAGGTGGCGACCAACCCCGGTACCGTCGAACCGACCAGCACCGCGACGAACGCCGGCAGCGCCATCGCGAATGGCATCGGCGTGCCGCGGATCGCCGCCAGGATCGCGGCGACGACCGCCAGCGACGGCAGCGCGAGCCAGCACAGCACTGCCTTGCGGGCGCCGTGGAACAGCGGCGTCCAGTGCGCGACCGGCGCGACCTGGAACAGCTCGGCGGCGCGCCAATGCTCGGATCGCCGCAGCAGCATCAGGGCCTGGATCGGCACGATGGTGGCGTAGGCGAGCGCGATCGTGTCGAGGAACACGCCGGGGCCATCGCCGCGCCGGCCCGGGCCGAGTGCCATGACGAGCGGCATCACGATCAGCGGCGCCAGGCCCGGGTACAGCTTCAACTTGGTCTCGCGGTCGCGGACCAGGTAGGCGGTGGTGAGCAGGAACGCGTGGCGCTCGACCGGATCGCGCAGCCACCACCGCAACGGGCCGAACCGCGGCAGCGCGCCGAGCCACCGGGTCCGCGGCCGGTCGGCGCCCGGCGACGCTTCGTTGAGTGCGAGCAGGCCCTGGCCGTAGGCCGAGCCGAGGCGCACGAACGCGAGCCACGCCAGCAACAACGTGGCGCCGACACCGATCGCCCCGGGCAGCCAGACCTGTGCGAGCGGCGCGGTTGCGCACAGCAGGGCGTCCAGCGCTCCGAACCACACCGGCGGCAGCAGCGTTGCCCACCACGCCGACAGGTCGAGGCCGCGGCCCTGGTCGAGCGTGAGCAGCCGCGGTCCGAGCTGCACGCCGACGATCATCACGATCGCCAGGGCACTCTGCACCAAGGTCAGCAGGTTCTCGAAGCGTTCGCGACCGAACCAGCGCAGGCAGACGTTGTAGACCAGCACGATCGCCGCCGCCGAGAACACCATCACCAGCACCGTCGTCAGCGCGTGCGCGACCGGGAACCACCAGGCGTTGCCGCGGTTCCAGAAGCCGGTGACCAGCCCGGCGGCGTTCAGCGCCAGCGCCAGCAGCAGCGCGAACGCGACCAGCACCGCGCACTTGGCCCGCAGCATCTCCTCGGCCCGCACCGGCCGGTGCAGCAGGATCTCCGCCTCCTCGCGCACGAACAGCATCGTGCCAGCGCTGCTGGCGAGCGTCAGCGACGCGAACAGCAGCGTCGTCGCGTGCAGCGAGCTGGCGAAGGCCAGCGGATCGAGCACGAAGGCCGAAAGGGCCGGCAGCAGTCCGAGCAGCGCGTACGCGAGCAGCGTCCAGCCGAGACTCCACTGCTTCTTGCGCCGGTGGGCAGCGGCCGCGAACGCCGAGCGGCCGCGGAACAGCAGCTTCCAGAACAGCGCCCGCAGCACGCGTTCGCGGCTCGGCAGCGCGGTCGCGGGCAACGCGGTCATGGCAGCAGGTTCTTCGCGAACTCGGCAGCGCGCGCTTCGTGGCCGGCGACGCCGGTCAGGCGCGTGAACAGGTGCTCGAGCGTGTCGGCCCCGTGTTGCTGGAGCAGCTGTGCCGGGCTGCCGTCGACCAGCAGCCGGCCCTTGTCGATGATCGCGACGCGGTGGCAGACGCGTTCGACGACATCGAGCACGTGCGAACTGTAGACGATCGTCTTGCCCTCCTTCGCCAGCGTCTCGAGCAGCGCCTTGAAGCCGACGGCGGCGTTGGCGTCGAGGCCATCGAGCGGCTCGTCGAGCAGCACGACCTTCGGGTTGTGCAGCAGCGCCGCGGTGATCACGATCTTGCGGCGCATGCCCTTGCTGTAGGCGCCGAGCAGCTTGCCGCGCAGCGTTGCCTCTTCGAGGTCGAAGAAGTCGAGGAACTGGCGGATGCGCGGCCCGGCCTGTTCCTCGCCGATGCCGTACAACGCCGCGACCATCAACAGGAACTCGAGCCCGGTCAGCGCTTCGTAGACGGCGCCCGAATCGGGCACGAAGCCGAGCTGGCGTTTGGCCTCGAGCGGCTGCTGCACGACGTCGACGCCACCGACCAACGCGGTGCCGGAGGTGGGCGCCAGCATGCCGGTGACCATCTTCAGCGTCGTCGTCTTGCCAGCACCGTTGGGACCGAGCAGGCCGAGGATCTGGCCTGGCGGCACGTCGAGGGTCAGGTGGTCGACCGCGACCTGCCCGCCGAACACCTTCGTCAGCCCCTGCAGCGAGATCATGGCGGGATCCTGGCCGTCGCCGGCGGGGCGGGCAATGGCCGGACCGGGCCGGGCCGGGTGCGGGTGCGGGTGCCAACGTCCCCCGGCTGCGGACGCGGACACCGTTGACCCGGGCGATCGGGTCCCTACACTCCTCGCCCCACAACGAGCCGCCGCCCGGCGCCCTGCTCCCATGAAAGCCGAGATCCACCCGAAGTACGTCGACTGCGCGGTCACCTGCGCGTGCGGCAACAAGTTCACGACCCGCTCGGTGAAGGCCGAGATCCGCACCGACATCTGCTCGGAGTGCCACCCGTACTTCACCGGCGCGCAGAAGTTCATAGACACCGCCGGTCGCGTCGACAAGTTCCGCAAGCGGTACGGCGGCAAGGACGCGGCGAAGGACGGCGCCGCGGGAGCGAAGGCCTAGGGGGACGGTTGGCCCATGGCGCGCCGTCGCCATGAACCCGGGTTGGCGTTCCGCGCCGCCGCAGGCCGGCGATGACCGCGCTGCGGCCCAAGGTCCAGCAGAAGCTCGACCGCCTCGTCGCCCGTGCCGCCGAACTGCTCGCCCAGATCGCCGACCCCAAGGTGATCGAGCGGCCCGAGCGCGTCGCCGTCCTGAACAAGGAACTCGGCCAGACCACGGCGGTCGTCGAACGCTACCGGACCTGGCAGCGGCTGCAGCAGGAAGTCGCCGACACCGAAGCTCTCGCCGCCGGGCCCGACCGCGAGATGGCCGAACTGGCGCGCACCGAGTTGCCGGCGCTGCAGCAGCGACTGCAGCAGGAGACCGACGGCCTGCTCGACTCGCTGCTCGCCGATTCGGGCGACGACCGCCGCGACTGCATCGTCGAGATCCGCGCCGGCACCGGCGGTGAGGAGGCGGCGCTGTTCGCCAAGGACCTGTGCACGCTGTACGAACGCTTCGCCGTGCGCATGGGCTGGTCGTTCGAGGCGATGCACTCGACGCCGGCCGAGCAGGGCGGGTTCAAGGACATCGTGTTCGCGCTGCACGGCAGGAACGTGTTCGCGGCGATGCAGTTCGAGTCCGGCGGCCACCGCGTGCAGCGGGTGCCGGCGACCGAGCAGAAGGGCCGCGTGCACACTTCGGCCGCGACGGTTGCGGTGCTGCCGGAGGTCGAAGAGGTCGAGGTGACGCTCCGGTCCGAGGACCTCAAGGTCGACACCTTCCGCGCGTCGGGCGCCGGCGGCCAGCACGTCAACAAGACCGAGTCGGCGATCCGCATCACCCACCTGCCGACCGGCACCGTCGTCGCCTGCCAGGAGGAGCGCAGCCAGCTGAAGAACCGGCAGCGGGCGATGGCGCTGCTGCGCTCGCGCATCTACGACGCCCAGAAGCGCGCGGCGGACGCGGCGCGGGCGGCCGCGCGCAAGGAACAGGTCGGCAGCGGCGATCGCAGTGACCGCATCCGCACCTACAACTTCCCGCAGGACCGGCTGACCGACCACCGGCTGAACCGCAACTTCGCGTTGTCGCAGGTCCTCGAGGGCAAGCTCGAACCGGTGGTGGGGGCGCTGCAGGCCGACGAACGCGAGCGCCGCATCGAGGCGCTGTGAGGGCCCGGCCCGTGCCCGGCCGGAACGACTGAACCGGCGGCTGCCCGGAGCCGTGGAACGGTTCCGCCGCGGAGTTCCTGCGTGACTGGCGCCAGCCCTTGCGTCAACATCCTCGCCCCGCGAACCCCTCCTTCCCGACGAGACCTGACGATGACCGATCCCGCGCCGAACGACCTCGCGTCCCTGGAACCCCTCGAGCCGCTCGACGCCGGCGCGATGCCGGGTGGCCCCGGCCCGGGTGGCGACGACCCGATGCTGCAGCTGATGCGTTCGGGCATGCCGGCCCCGGCGTTCAACCCGTACTGCCGCGACAAGACGTTCTACCGCTTCCTGTTCGCCGGCGTGATCCTGATCGTCGCGACGCTGCTGCCGTTCTCGGCCGAACCGCGGGCCGGCTACCAGACGATGAGCGGCGCGCTCTACCTGCTGCTCGGCATCGCGATGGTGTGGACGTGGTGGGGCGCGATCGCCAACAACCGCTCGACCAACGCCAGCCTGAAGTGGCTGCTGCTGTGCGCGCTGCCGCTGATCGGCGGCATCTGGAACCTGCTGGCGTTCGACGCCGAAGCGGCGCTGGCCGCAGCGAAGGCCAACCGCTGGGTCGCCGAGTCGGCGACGACCAGCCTGTCGCTGAAGGAACTGCTCGGCGACATGTTCGGCGGCATCGCCCGCCGCAACGTCGACGCGCTGGCCAAGGCCGAGACGTTCTGGCGGCTGTTCGGGCCCGGCCAGTTCTTCATCCTGCTCGGCGGCCTGATCGCCGAACTCGGCTTCCTCGGCGGCATCGTCGGCGGCGCCAAGCAGAACAGCGCCGACAAGAAGGCCAAGCAGCTCGCCGCCGCCGAACGCCGGCGCAAGTGACCGCGAGGCCAGGCGGCCCCGACCGCGACGGCGTGCACACGGTGCTGAGCGTGCTGCGCGGGGCCGAGGCCTGGCTCGCGAAGGCCGGCGCCGACGCGCCGCAGCGCTCGGCCGAACTGCTGCTCGGCAAGGTGCTCGGCTGCACGCGCCTGCAGCTCTACCTCGCGCACGATCGCCCGCTCGACGAACGCGAACGCGCGGCGATGCGCGAGCTGGTGGCACGCCGCGGCAAGGGCGAACCGGTCGCGTACCTGCTCGGCGGCTGGAGTTTTCGCGGCCTCGACCTCGAGGTGGGGCCGGCGGTGCTGGTGCCGCGACCGGAGACCGAGGGTCTCGTCGAGCACGCGCTCGCCTGCCTGCAGGGGCCCGGCGGCACCGCGATCGATCTCGGCACCGGGAGCGGCGCGATCGCGATCGCGTTGGCGACCGCGCGACCGGACCTGCGGGTGCTGGCGACCGACGTCAGCCAGAACGCGCTGGCGCTCGCCGCCGCCAATGTGCAGCGCCACGGGCTCGGCGGGCGGGTGACGCTCGCGCACGGCTCGTGGTGGCAGGCGGTGCCCGGCGATGCCCGCTTCGAACTGGTGGTCAGCAACCCGCCGTACATCGATCCGCGGGCCAGCGCGGAGCTGGCCGCCGACGTGCGCGCGTTCGAACCGCCGCTGGCGCTGTTCACCGCACCCGGCGACGTCGCCTCGTGCTACCGCGAACTGGCGGCGGGGCTGCCGGCCCATCTGGCCCCCGGCGGTTGGTTCGTCGCCGAGACCGGCGTCGGGGCCAGCGAACCGGCGCGTGCGGTGTTCGCGGCGCTGCCGTTCCTGGAGGGCGTCGAGCTGCGCCCCGACGACGCGGGGATCCCGCGCTACCTGCTGGCGCGGGCACGGCCGTGAGCCGGCCCGGCGCGGTTCAGACCTTCTTCGCCTTCAGCACGTAGCCGCGCAGCGCCGCGCGCGTCGCTGGCGCCACCGCGGTGAAGTACACCGCGACGTCCCACTGCGGCTTCTTCGCGTCGCGTCCCAGCGGCTCGCACCGCACGACGGCGCCCTCGACGTGGTGGCGTTCGGTCTGCCCGGGCAGCGCGAAGTCGATGCCGACCTTGGTCATCTCCTCGATCGCCTGCGGCGCGGTGCAGGCGAGCCCGAGCTCGGACAGGTCGCGCAGCACAGCCGGCGCACCTGGGTGGCCGGACAGCGTGACCGGGAAGGTCGCGACGGCGCGCACCGCGCGGCGACGCTCGGATTGGGGGGTCGGCGAAGTCACGATCAGGACGTTAGCCAAGGCCGCGCCGGACTTCTAGGATGCGGACCGACCCGCGCGCTGCCGCGGGCGCACCCTGGACCCAACGCACGAGATCCCCGTGGCCAACTTCAACAAAGTCCTCCTCCTCGGCAACCTGACCCGCGACGTCGAAATGCGGCACACGCAGAATGGCCAGGCGCTCGCCAAGTTCGGGCTGGCGATCAACCGCAAGTGGAAGTCGGACAGCGGTGAGATGAAGGAGTCGACGTGCTTCGTCGACTGCACTGCGTGGGGTCGTTCGGCCGAGGTGCTGAGCCAGTACGTGCGCAAGGGCAGCCCGCTGTTCGTCGAAGGGCGGCTCGAGTACTCGACCTGGGAAGACAAGAACGGCGGCGGCAAGCGCAGCAAGCTCGACGTCACGGTCGAGAACTTCCAGTTGCTCGGCGGCGGCGGCAGCCGCGGCGCGGGTGGTGGCGGTGGCGGCGAGGTCGCCGAGGAAGGCGCACCGCGCCGCGCTGCGGGCGGGCCGAAGCAGGCCGAGGGGCAGGGCG
>JBASWX010000695.1:0-16984 GCA_049276695.1 Planctomycetota bacterium | reverse complement strand
GCACCGCGTCGTCCGCGTTCGCGCACGGCACGGCCGCCAGTCCGCTCGCCGCGCTGCTGACGGCGACCGGCCGTGCCGGCGATCCCGACGCGTTGATCCCGGCCAGTGCCGATGGTGCCTGGCTCTTGTTCGGGGGCAACCGGTGAACGCAACGGTGCTCACGTTCCCCGGGGTGCGCACCGCGGTGGCGGTCGCCGGCCTCCTGGCGCCGATGCCGGCGCAGGCCCGGACCGCAGAGCCGCTGGCCGCCGCCGCAATCGAGCCGGTGCTGCGGGCGCTCGACGCCGCGTTCGCGCGCGGCGACGTGCCCGGCTACGCGCAGGCATTCGCGCCCGACCACCCCGGCGCGCACGCGATGGTGCAGCACTGCCTGCAGCGTCTCGTCGCCGGCACCACGGCCCGCGAGCGCACTTCGCAGCTGCTGACCGAACCGCGCCTGCTCGGCGAACGCACCGTCGTCGCGGTGCGGTACGACTACCGGCTGCAGGGCGCCGCCGGCGCCTCGGCGACCGCGTTCCGCGAAGACGCGATGCTGGCGCTGCGCTGCGACGGCACCAGCCGCGTCGTGCCGACGTTCGAGGTCGCGATCGCCCCCGGTTCCGGCCAGCGGCGCAGCGATCGGTTCCGCTGCCCGCCCTGCAACTACGAAGTCGGCGGGGCGCCTGGCTGGCTGTGCGTGCAAGTGCGCGCCGACGTCGCCAGCGCGCTCGAAGCGGCGAGCTTCTACCTGATCGGCACCGACGTCGCCTGTGATGTCGCGGTCCAGGTCGAACCGCAGGTGCGCCCGGCCGCCACCGTCGCGGTCGATCTCGCCGCGGCGATGCAGCGGCTCGAACCGTCGGCGAGCGCCGGTTCGCCCGTCGCGTGGACGCCCCCGGCGCACGCCGGCGACGTGATTCCGAAGCTCGCCGGCGCCCGCCTCGAGCTGCAGCTCCGTGGCGACGAGCGCGTCGTCTGCCACGTCGCGACGTTCGGCGGCCTGGAGCACCTGCTGCTGGTGCGCGGCAGCGCCACCTCGCTGCGTGCGCACGACGCCGCGATCCAGGCGCTGCTCGGCAGCTACCGGCTGCTCGAACACGACTGCGACCTTGCCCTCGCCGCGGCGCGCCCGATCGAACACCACGGCGGCGGCGAGCTCGTCGGTGCGACGTACCGCAACTCCCACTTCGGCATCGAATTGGTCGGCGCCGACGGCTGGAAGCCGGCCCTGCGCACCGGCGGCGCCGCGTTCCGCGTCACCTGGACCAGCCCCACCGGCAGCCGGCTGTGGCTGACCGGGCACCGCGTGCCGCTCGGGCTCGCCGCGTGGACCACCGACGCCGCCGACCGCTGGCTGCGGCAGCTGTGCGCGCAGCAGGACCTGGCGATCACCGACGACCGCAACCCGTGGTGCGACGACACCGGGACCGCCGACCGTTCGCGCCTCTTGGTCTGCGCGCCCAGGCACGCCGCCGTTCCGGGCACGCCGCGCCAGCGTCTGCTGCGCGCGGTGCTGCGCGACGACCTGCTGATCATCGCCGACGGCTTCGCGCTGACCGCCGCCGACGAAGCCGACCTGCGAACGATGCTTGCGGCGGTGCGGCGACGGTAACCCGTCACCGGGCGTCACCCAGCAGCGTCACCTCGCCCAAGTAGCCGCCACGTAGGATGGTGGTCGAATCCAGTGGACGAGCGTGACGGAAGCCCGCGTCTGCACGCAGGCATCTCACGGCCCCCCGACCGGTCTGGCTGGGCGGACGCCCAACTCGGCGCCTCGGTATGTCGCAGAGATCGAGAATCGACACCGTGATCTTGCTGCGGCGGCTCCGCTACGCCAACTCCCGCCCCGATAGCAATGAAGAGTGGCATCGAGGCTCAGGTCAGCCCGCAGTCCATCGCCAGGCCGTTCTGATCCATAGGATGCAAACCGATCCATGCACCATTCCTGAACGTTGCCGCTCATATCGAACAGCCCGAACGGATTCGCCGCCCGAGACCCAATCCGCAGGACTCGATCTGCGACCGGCTCGGGAGCCGGAGGCTTGGGGCGGAAAGGCAGCGTGCCGACAGCTGTCGTTCGCTCTTCCACGCTTCGAAGGAGCCTATCAATGTCGGATCCTAGCTCAACGATCGCGACGTTCTCTTCTCCAATCAGGGTCGATGCTCTGTCTCCGGTCCACCACTTGGTGTCAGTACGAGCGCGACAGGCGAACTCCCACTGTAGTTCGCTCGGAAGAACAAGGCCATTGTGGCGAAGCACTGCCTCACACTCGAACCAGCTCACATTCTCGACTGGCAGCAGTGGATCCTCTTCTCCACGTCGGCAACTGGGGTTTTCACCAGTCAGTCTCACCCATTGGCCTTGTGTCATCTCGTACTTTGCGAGAAAGAACGGATCCAGTCTGAAAGACACCCGAGGGTCCTTGATGGCGCCGATGTCCGGTGGCACATCATCAGGGGGCCGTTCGAGGGGTAACGTGCCTCCCGGCAGCAGCACGAACACGATTCCAGTGTCGCCGTTCGGAAGAGGCCTCACCATCGCCGGGTCGCGTGGACGGACCCCGATGCCGGGGCTACCTGACGCGACGTGCACGAACTCCCACAGCTTCGAATCCGCGTCCATGCCGATCGGGACGAGGCCAGCCTGCGGCTTCAGATCGAAGTGTGCGTACAGCTTCGATGCCCTCACATCGTCGCTCGCTGCGATCGCGGCGATGGCATCGTCCCACTCGCGCCGATACGCATCGATCGTCGTCTGCTGCACGGTGCGCGCCTCTGTGAGGCGCGCGAGGACGCCCGGGATGGCGCCGCTCTTCACGAACACGCCCAGTTCTCGGACCAACTGTGCCAGCGCGCGATGCACATAGCCGTCCGTAGCATCCGCGAACTCGTAGCCAGCAACCGCGATCTCGCTTTCCAACGTCCGCACCTGCGCGCGCAACTCTTGTCGCCTACCTAGGTCGCTTGTTTGGCCAAACTCCGACTGCAAGCGACGCATCTCCGGCCAACGCGAGTGCAGTTCGCGCGCCGATTGCCGCTGTGCCTCGCTCGTCGGCTTCGCCTTGCTTCGCAACTCCGCCAGCATCGCCTCGAGCACCGGCAGCCTCGCCGAAAGCGGCTCGCCGAAGTCCCGCAACCACGCCTCCATCGCCGGCACGTTCTCCGGCATCGCTGGATACAGCTCCTCCTCGACGCGCCTTGCCTCTGCGAGCCGCGCCGCGTCCGCGAACACCTCGTTCTTCGCGTTCTCGTCGCGCTCCATGGCAAGCAGACGGCCCAGCTCCGCGGCGCGCTCCGCCATGGCCCCCGCGATCTGTGCGTTGGCGTTGGATCTCACGTACTGCGCATAGCTGGCGCCAAAACCCACAGTGACGAAGATCGCCAGGAACACAACCGCCCCAGCCACGCACTGCACGCGGTAGCGTCGCACGAACTTCTTCAGCCGATACCCAGTACTCGGCGGGCCAGCGACCAGCGGCTCGTGGTCGAGGAACCGCTGCAGGTCCGCGCTCAACGCGTTCGCGGTGTCGTAGCGGCGGTTGCGCTCTTTCTCCAACGCCTTCATCACCACCCAATCGAGGTCGCTGCGCAGCGCCTTCGTCAAGGCGCCGACGCTGACTCGCCGCGCCTTCGCCACCTCGACCACGCTGTCGCCGAGTTGGGTGATCCGAGTGCTCGGCTTGGGCGGGTCGACCTCGCGCAACGTTCGCTGTACTTCGAGCATGCCGGCGCGCCGCAGTTCTGCCGCCGGGAACGGCAACACCCCAACCAGCACTTCGTACAACATTACGCCGAGCGAGTAGATGTCGGCGCGCGTGTCGATGTCCTGGTTGGTCGGGTCGGCCTGCTCCGGCGCCATGTACTCCGGCGTGCCGACGATCTGGCCCGCCTCGGTGAACAGCGTCACCTCGACGAGTTTCTGGCCCATCGCCTTGGCCAGGCCGAAATCGATGATCTTTACCTGCCGCTTGCCGCCGTCGTCGCTGACCAGCACGTTGCCGGGCTTGAGGTCGCGGTGCACGACACCCTTCTGATGCGCGTGCTGAACCGCAGCGCACGCCTGCCGCAGCAGCAGCAGCCGGTCGGTAAGCGACAACCGCTGCTGTTCGCAGAACTGGGCGAGGGGGATGCCCTTCACCAATTCCATGGCAAAGTACGGCTGCCCGCGTTCGCTGGTGCCGCAGTCGTAGACCTTGGCAATGCCCTCGTGGTCCATTAGGGCCAGCGCTTGGCGTTCCTGCTCGAAGCGAGCGACCACGGCCTTGCTGTCCATGCCAAGCTTGATCAGCTTCAGGGCGACGCGGCGCTTCACCGGAACTGACTGTTCGGCGAGGAACACGGAGCCCATGCCGCCTTCGCCTAGCGTGTCGAGGATCCGGTAGGGACCGATCTGGGCGGGGCGGTCGCCCTCCACTCGCGGCGGACCCATCCTGGTCTTGTCCGGCTCGGTCATCAGGGTTCCTCGCACAGGCGGCGGCGCAGGGCGATGCGCGGGAATCTCTCGTTAGGGAAGCGGGAAGTCGAGGACGGAGCCGAACGGATCAACCGCGAGAACGCTGCTGGGCACTGCGGTCGTCAGGATGGCCCTTGGGTCCGCGGCACCCAATGTAGCCTATGGAACGTCGGTTGCGGGCCAGTCCAGAGGACGTCCGCCGGTCAGCGCAATGGCCGGAGGAGACAGGAGAAGACGCCTCGGACTGCTCCCCGCAAGGGACACCCCGACGGCGGTTCTTCCTGCCGCCCGGTTGAGCTGAGAACGACGACGATAGCGAGTTCGAGGGTTGGCGTTGGTGATCCCTGTCCGCGGTGAGTGCCTGGAGGCACAACTTGGGTCAGACCCACGCCAGCAGTGCGTCGGCCAACGTCGTCGCCGCTTCCGGCCGGTGTCGGAAGAAGAGCGACGGTTCGACGAGTTCGAGTTCCGTGAGGACGCAGCCACCGGCGTCCGTCCACAGGAAGTCAGTGCGTCCGTACAGCAGCGGCTCACCGCTGGCCGCGGGACACGCCCGGCCCACCGCCGACATCGCCGCGATCGCCAGTTCGCGTTCCGTCGCAGTCGGTTCGTACAGCTCGTCGCGCGCACCGAAGTCGTCCTGCACGCGATAGTCGCCGGGCACCGGGATCTTGCGCACGCAGTGCGTGATCGCGCCGTCGACGAAGATCGCCGACCACTCGCCGCGCGTCAGCACCGCGGGCAGGAACGGCTGCAGCATCAGGTCCTCGTGCGGCAGCAGGCGGTCGACGTGCGCCTGCGCCTGCGCGAACCCACGTTCGTCGGCAGGGAACCGCAGCGTCTCGCGCGCGGTCGCGCCGACGCACGGCTTCACGAAGCCCTCGCGCCAGCCGGCAGCAGCCATCGTCGCCGCGACGTCGACCCGCGAGCCGCGCCCCAACCACCGCGTCGGCGCCAGCGGCACTCCGGCCGCGGCGAGATCGCGCAGGTAGTGCTTGTGCGTGTTCCAGCGCACGACCCCGACCGGATTGAACAGTGTCGTCGCCGCCGCCACCCGTTCGGCCCAGGCCAGGAACGCCGGCAGCTTGTCCTGGTAGTCCCAGGTCGTGCGCACCAGCACCGCGCGGTAGCGGGTCCAGTCGACCGCCGGGTCGTCCCAGACCGGCTGCTCGAACGCGACCCCGCGCGCGGCCAGCGCCCGGTGCAGGTGCCGGTCGTCGACCTCCCATCCCGGCAGGTCCGATCGCGTCGCGAGGCCGAGCAGCATCGCGGCAGCATGCCGCCGCGTGCCGGATTCGCCAGGCAAGCCCTCGCGCGGCGCGTGCTGGCGAGGTGAAGGGTGCATTCGGCTCGACCCGGGCCGGGCTGCGGCCGGCGGTGCGAGCAGCCCGTTGCTCATCGCCAACGGGCCAGACGCTGCGTCCGGTGCCCGATGGCGCCGGATCCTGCTAGGCTTCGGCGCCATCGGCACCGACGCCGCGCCTCCCCGATGACCCGGACATCCTCACCGCGCGCTGCGGCCGGTCTGCCCCTGGTGCTGTTCGGTTGCCTCTGCCCGCTGGCCAGCCGCGCTGTCGGCCAGTGCGCAACGCCATGGGTGACGGCCAATGCCGTCCCGGGTGTCGATCGTGGCCTGCTGGCCACGACGCTCTGGGATCCCGATGGCCCCGGCCCGTTGACTCCGGTCGTGGTCGTCGGCGGCGGCTTCGCGGTTGCGGGTTCCGTGGCAGCGAACAACATCGCGACCTACGACCCCGTGTCCGGAGTCTGGGCGGCACTCGGCACGGGAACGAACGGCGTCGTGAATGCGCTCGCCACACTGCCGAATGGCGAGCTCGTGGCGGCGGGCGCGTTCAGCTTCGCGGGTGGCATCGGTGCCAACCGCATCGCCCGCTGGAACGGTGCAGGCTGGGCCCCGCTCGGCGCGGGCCCGAGCGGTGTCGGCGCGGTGCGATCGCTGACCGTGTTGCCGGGCGGCGACGTCATCGCCGTCGGCTACCACGCCCCGCCATACACCTACCCGACGTGGCCACCTCCCGTGTTCTTCGTCGAGCGCTGGAACGGCCTGGGCTGGACGCCACTTCCTGGCTCCAACGGCGTCGGGCGGGTGTTCGTAGTGGCGACGCTGGGCAACGGGGACGTGGTCGTCGGCGGCAGCTTCAGTGCGATCGGCGGTGTCGCCGCCCTCAATGTCGCATCCTGGAACGGCATCGGCTGGTCGGCACTCGGCGCGGGGACCAATCAGAGCGTCACGGCCTTGTCGCCGCTTGCAGGCGGTCTCCTGGTCGGCGGGTGGTTCACTTCGGCTGGCGGCATCCCCGCCGACGGCATCGCCCGCTGGAATGGCACGAGCTGGTCGGCGCTCGGCACGGGCGCACCCGCCTTGGTCCCCGCCGTGCAATCGATCGCGTCGCTGCCCAACGGCGACGTCGTGGCCGGGGGCAGGTTCACCACGCTCGGCGGTGTTCCGGCCGGGTTCATCGCGCGATGGAACGGGACCAACTGGGCCGCGATGGGCAGCGGAGTGGACAACGCGGTGAACGCCCTCCTGGCGCTGCCCAACGGCGACCTCTTCGTGGGCGGCGATTTCTCGACCGCTGGCGGCGTCAGTGCAAACGGGATCGCGCGCTGGAACGGGGCGGCCTGGTCCGCCCTTGCCTCGGGTCTCAATCGCGTCGCGTATGCCCTGACTTCGTTGCCAAACGGCGACGTCGTCGCCGGTGGTTGGTTCACAGGCCACGTGGCGCGGTGGAATGGCGTGCAGTGGGCGACGTTGGGCTCGGGCACGAACGGCTACGTGCACGCGCTGACGACGCTCGCGAACGGCGACGTCATTGCGGGCGGCACGTTCACGATGGCTGGTGGGGTGAACGCCTCCAGGATTGCGCGATGGGATGGCGCGAGCTGGTCCGCGATGGGTTCAGGGATGAACTCCGGCGTCTATTCCCTGGCCACGCTCCCGAACGGTGACGTCGTCGCCGGCGGAACGTTCACGCTGGCCGGTGCCGCGAGCGCCAATCGCATCGCGCGATGGGACGGCGCCAACTGGTCGGCATTCGGAACGGGAATGGACGACGCGGTTTCGGCCTGCACCACCTTGCCGAACGGGGACCTCGTCGCCGGCGGCAGGTTCTTCACGGCTGGTGGGGTGACCGCGAACTTCGTCGCGCGCTGGGATGGTGCGAACTGGTCCGCACTGGGCCCGAGCACGGGCATCATGGTGGCGGCGATGACGACGCTCCCGAACGGCAACCTCGTGGTGGCAGGGGAAGATCTCGCGGGCGGCGCGGTGCCCGGCAACGTCGCGCAGTGGGATGGCACGAGTTGGTCGGCGCTCGGATCCGGAATGACCGGCGGCGTGAATTCGAGCCAGGTCTCGGCTCTCTCCGTCCTGCCGAACGGGGACGTGGTGGCCGGAGGCAACTTCGCGCAGGCGGGCGGTGTCGCCGCCCAGCATCTCGCACGGTGGAACGGCACCAGCTGGTCGGCGGTAGGAGCGGGAGCAAGCTCCGCGGTGGCGGCACTGACGGCGACAGCGAACGGGGACCGGTTCGCTGGCGGGTTCTTCCTCTCGGTCGATGCGGTCATCTCTCCGTACGTCGCGCGTTGGACGACGACGTGCCCGGCCGCGGCGAGCGCCACCGGGGTCGGCTGCGCCGGCGCAGGCGGCCCGAATGTGCTGACGGCCGCCACGTTGCCCTGGATGGGCGCAAGCTTCCGTTCGCTCGCGACCGGAATGCCAGCGAACGCGCTCGCGGTCGCCGTGCTGGGGCTGTCGCCCGCGTCGACTCCGTTGTCGAGCGTGCTGCCGTACGCAGTGCCCGGTTGTCTGCTGCTGGTCACTCCCGACGTGATCCACTCGCATGTGGCAGTCGGTGGAACCGTGTCCACGTCGCTGACGATCCCGAACCTCGCCGCCCTCGCCGGACAGATGTTCCTGGAACAAGTCGTCCCCCTCGAGCTCGGCGCGACTGGCCACATCGTGTCGTGCACCAGCACGAACGCACTGTTGCTGACGGTCGGCGCGTTTTGATCCCGGCGCAGCAGCCGGCATGGCTCGACCACCTGGGCAACGTGGCTCGGCCCCGCCGGCCAACGCTTCAGGGGCCGGCAGCCGACCGACGCGGTGCGGGGCAACGCCGGCGCCCGGGTGGGCCGGCCAACCCGGCCAGCCCGGCCAGCCCGCCGCTGCTGGCGCCGGTGGCCGAGCGACGTAGACTCCCCGCCCGTGCAAGTTCCCGAAGGCATGCAGGTGCTGTTCCAGGGCAAGGCGGCGCAGCTGCGCGAGATCGCCCAGGTGTTGAGCGAGGGCGGCGTGCGCGTCGCGACCGGACCCGTACCCGGCGGCTGGGAGCCGAAAGCCTGGCTCGCGGTCGCGGGCCCCCAAGTCGCGCAGGCGATGGATCTGCACCGCGCGCACCTCGAACAGATGGTGCGCAAGGAAGGGCTGCCGGTGCGCGACGTCGTCGCCGACTTCGAGGCCGAGGAGACGCAGTGCCCGGCGTGCCTGACGAAGTTCAAGACCGCGGGCGTCGACCGCTGTCCGGACTGCGGCCTGCACTTCCGCTGAGTCGGCCGTGCTCGTTCCACGCCGCACCCTGACGCCGCAGTTCCTGGCGCCGGGCGTACTCGCCGCGATCGCGTCGCTCGCGGTGGCGCAGACGAGCCACGACATCCCGCACCGCGGCGCGCACGTCTACCGGCGCACCACCGACCAGTGGGAAGTGACCGGGCCGCCATCGCGCCTGCGGCCGGAGTGGCTGGTGCACGACGGCGGCACCACCGCGCCGACGGCGTTCCGCTACTACACGTGTCCGGCGAACGGCGTGCCGGCGGGCTTCGAGGCGCCGCAGTTCGACGACAGCGGGTGGCTCGTGGGCCAGGGCGAGTTCGGCACCGAGGTGGGCAAGGACCCACAGCAGCGCACCGCGTGGCAGAACGCGGTCGTGTGCCTGCGGCTGCGCGCCGAGCTCGGGGCGAAGAAACCGAAGGCGCTGTGGTTCCAGCTCGACCACGACGACGGCGTGCGGGTGTGGTTGAACGGCAAGCTCGCGGTCGCCGACGATGGCTATGGCCGCGGCCGCAGCTACGTGGTGACCGGCCAGGCGCTGGAGGCGTGGCAGGCGGGCGAGAACGTGCTGGCGGTGAAGTGCACCAACACCGGCGGGGCCCAGTACTGCGATCTCGGCGTCGCCGCGTTCACTGCGTTCCCGCCCGGTGTGCGCACCGCCGAGGACCTGCAGCGCGTGGTGCGCGAGGACAGCGAGTCGGCGAACAAGGTGCGCGGCGACCTGTTCGGCGCGTTCCGGCCGCCGGCGCTGCTGCTGCAGGGCGAACTGGACGGCAAGGACCAGTTCGTGGTGATCCCGCCCGGCGACCTGCGCGATCTGGCGTGGTGGGTCGCGATGGACCTTCGCCCGGGCCTGCTCGGCGGTGCGGTGCAGGCCGAGGCGTGGCGGCTGTTCCGGCTCGGCGACCTCGCGGTGCGCGGCAAGGCGTCGGCGGTCGAGCCCGACGGCTGGCAGACGCTGGAGCTGACGGTCAAGAACACCGCCGAGCCGGGCCTGCGCGGCGACAGCAAGCGACACGTCGAACGCTACGTGCGGCCGCACGTGCTGTACGGCTTCGACGGCGATCTGGTGGTCAAGCGCCGGCTCGAAGTGAAGGACGGCAAGGCGAAGGTCGCCGAGTTCACCAGTGAGCTGCGCGGCACCGTGCTGCGCGGCAAGGACTGGAAGGAAGCGGCGGCGACGCTGCGGCAGCGCGAGCGCTGGTCGTGGGACGCGACGCGCGACAACCAGGACGTCGAGTTCCGCACGATGGTCGCGGCGGCGCTGAAGAAGGGCACCGAACGGCTGCGCGCGGACCTGAAGGACCCGGCCGCCGGCATCCTCGCGCCGGACGGGCCCGATGCGGACCGGAGCTACCAGACCGGCCGGCTGGCGTTGGGCCTGCTGGCGCTGGTGAAGGGCGGCGTCGCCAAGGACGACGAGGTCGTGCGGCGCGGTTACGAAGTGCTGCGCACGCGCAAGCTCGTCGACACCTACTCGCTGGCCAACGCGATCATGGCGGTCGAGGCGCTGTACACGCCGGGCAGCGAGGCCGGCGACATCCGGACCGGCACGATCGACCGCCCGCGCAAACGCCAGCCATCGGCGCCGGACAAGAAGCTGCTCGAGCAGTGGGCAGCCCAGCTGCTGGCCAACCACGACACGCGCGTCGACCCGGCCTACCTGCTGCGCTTCAACTACACCGCCGGCGACCGCTTCGACAACTCGGTGAACCAGTACGGGCTGCTCGGGCTGTACTCGGCGCACTTGTGCGGCGTCGAGATCAAGGCCGTGACGTGGGAGGCAGCAGCCAACCACCTGCTCGGCTGCCAGAGCGAGGGCGGCGACAAGCTCGAACTCGAACTGGTCGACTACCGCACGCTGGCTCGCCGCCAGGCCAGCCCCGACGAAGTGTTCACGGTCGGCAAGTCGTTCGCGCGGGCGAACGGCTGGAGCTACCACGAAGGGAAGGACCAGGGCGAACTGACGCCGACCTGGGGCAGCATGACCGCGGCCGGCATCACCGGGCTGGCAATCTGCGCCGCCGGCGTGCTCGACCACCCCCAGCTGAAGCGGCCGAAGCTGCTCGGCGACGCGTCGCGCGCGCGCGACGACGGCTTCGCGTGGCTGGCGAAGTGGATGACGCCGCGCCAGCACGCCGGCGCGATCGAGCGGCAGCAGCACTGGATCTACTACTACCTGTACAGCCTCGAACGTGCGGCGCTGCTGTCGGGCATCGCCTTGATCCAGGACCGCGACTGGTACTTCGAGGGCGCGATGGTGCTGGTGCTGGCGCAGCAGGCCGACGGGCACTGGCCGGGCGAACTGCTGTGGGACCAGGGCATCGAACGCGACGCGATGGCGATCCTGTTCCTGAAGCAGAGCACCGCACCGGTGCTGACGGGCCGCTGAAATGGCGCTGCGCGGCGGCTTGCTGCTGGTCGCCTTGGCGGCGGGTGCCTGCCACGCGGGCCCGGCCGCCAGCCCCTGGATCGAGTTGTTCGACGGCGCCGCGCTCGGCGCGTTCGCGGTCACCGACTTCGGCGGCCAGGGCCCGGTCGAGGTACGTGACGGCAAGCTGTGCCTCGGTTTCGGCAGCCCGTTGACCGGTGTCACCTGGACCGGGGTACCGCCGTCGGGCGACTACGAACTGGAAGTGGTCGCCGCCCGCGAGGACGGCGCGGACTTCTTCTGCGGCTTGACCTTCCCGGTCGGCGACGACCATCTGACCCTTGTGCTCGGCGGCTGGGGCGGCACCATGTGCGGGCTGTCGAGCCTCGATGGCAACGACGCCGCGCACAACCCGACCCGCACGTTGCGCCGCTTCGTCACCGGCCGCGCCTACACGGTCCGGGTCGTCGTCACTGCGGATCACGTGGCGACCATGCTGAACGGCGAGCCCCTGTGTGCGGTCGACCGGAGAAGCCACCGTCTTGGGCTGCGACCCGAGGTGCTGCTCAGTCGCCCACTCGGCGTCGCCGCGTTCGCCACCGCCGCTGCCGTGGCGCGGGTCCGTTGGCGCCCGCTCGGCACCCGCCCGTGAGAGCCGGCCCCCACACCGGTCCTGTCGCCGGCACCGGGGCGGTTGTATCATTCCTAACCCATGCGACGGTGCGGGCGTGACGCCGCCCCAGCCCGCCCTAGTCTCGTGCTCCCCTTTCCTGCCTGCCCGCCCAGTCTGTCACCAGCAATCCCATGACCCGATCGACGTGTCTCGTGCTCGCGGTCGCTGCCGCGTGCAGCGATCTCCTCGCCCAATCCAATGAACGTGGCGCCGGCTACGACGGAGCGCTCGCCAACATCAGCAGCGCCACCTACTACGGCCGCCGCGGCGCCGCCTACCCGGGCGGCGAGATCGGCGTCGCCTTCCAGAACCAGCTGTGCAACCCGGGCACGATCCCGGTCGAGTGGCGGTCGCCGGGCGGTTCGATCGGCGCGACGATCCAGTCCGACCACCCGAAGTTCGGCTTCCTGGTCGCGCGCGAGGTCAGCGGTCGCATCGTGCAGATCTCGGACTGGTCGTACTGCAAGCATGCGTTCCTGTCGCTGAACAGCGGCTCGGTGTCGCCTTGCCTCGGCGGCTGCGTCACGCCGCCGGCCGGCGGCGCGCAGCTCGGCGTCAAGTGCTCCGACATCTACAGCGCCAGCAACAACGCCTCGCGCACCTACCTCGGCCCGCCGGCCGAGATCAACCCGTGGCTCTGCAGTTGGCCGAGCACCGGCAACTACTTCGACGTCGGCGACCCGGCGACCGGCCTCGGCCCGGCCGACGGCCTGCGCAGCCTCAGCACGTCCGGCTTCGACGTGGTGAAGAACCGCGTCACGATCAAGGAAGCCGACATCCAGGGCGGCGTCAGCACCGGCCTCTACTTCCAGATCCACGTGCTGCACGAGGGTGAGCGCGTCGAGAACCGCGGCAACAACATCATGTCGCGGCCCTTCACGCTGGCGTGGAGCGGCACGGCCTGGTCGACCAGCACGACCGGCACCGCCAGCTACGGCACGATCATGAACCGCTGGCCGGGAGCGACGATCACCTACGGCAGCAACGGCGGCACCGGTACGCTCACCGACGCCGACGGCCGCTTTGCGGTCGCGGTCAAGGTCAGCGGCCCGGTCGGTGGCGTGTGGCACTACGAGTACTGCGTGCACAACATCGACAACCACCGCGGCGGGGCGACCTTCAGCCTGCCGGTGTGCCCCGGCGGCCAGGTCACCAACATCGGCTTCCGCGACATCGACCAGAACCCGCTCAACGACTGGACGTCGAGCCTCTCCGGCGGGGCGCTGACCTTCAGCGCGCCGGCGAACAATCCGCACAACTGGAACACGCTCTACAACTTCTACTTCGACAGCGACGTCGGCCCGACGGCCGGCAACGCGACGATCGACCAGGCGCGGCCGGGCCCCGGTGCGCTGACGGTCAGCGTGCCGACCACGGTGCCGGGCCACCAGCACGCGATCCAGCTGGGCGCTGGCTGCGGCGCGCCGGCGACCACGATGACCATCAACGGCGTGCCGTCGGCCGGCAACGCCGGCTTCGGGCTGAACATCACGACCGAGTCGCTGGCGCCGGTGATCCTGTTCTTCAGCTTCAGCGCCGGCCAGACGACGCTGGCGCCCGGGTGCGACACCTACCTGAACCTGCTCGCGTTCGCCGACGCCGGGCTCTACTTCGCGGACGGCGCCGGCCTGGCAACCGTGCCGATGCCGGTCTCGCCGACGCAGACGCCAGCGGAGCTGACCTTCCAGGCCGCGTCGTTCCTGACCAGCCCGCCACTGTTCGGCCTGCTCGGTCTGTCGAACGGCCTGACGGTCCGCTTCGCCAGCCTCGGCTGCCAGTAACCACCTCGCTGCCTGTCTCGTGAACGACGCCTCGCCCGGCTCACCCCGGGCGGGGCGTCGTCGTTTCGGGCCATCTGCGCGGGTCCCGGCAACGCGCTCAGGGCCGCCGCAGCAGGTTGCGCCGCTGCTTCGCCCGTTCGACCGCCTGCTGCGCCGCCGTCGGCGCCGACTTCCCGGCCTGCAGGTGCCGAGCCAACGCCCGCACCGTGGTGAAGCGGAACAGGTCGGTGATCTGCAGCTCGACGCCGAGCCGCTGCACGATCTCGCGATGCACGCGCACCGCCAGGATGCTGTGCCCGCCGCTGTCGAAGAAGTTGTCCTCGACGCCGACGTCGTCGGTGCCGAGCGCCTGCTGCCAGATCTGGAGGATCGCGCCCTCGGTGTCGTCGCCGGCGGCGACCACATCGCGCCGGCGCGACCCGGCGGCGTCCGGCGCCGGCAGCGCCTTCTTGTCGACCTTCAGGTTCGGCGTGCGCGGCAGGTCGGCGAGCGCCACGAACGAGCCCGGCACCATGAACTCGGGCAGCGAACCGCGCAGCCAGGCGCGCAGGTCGTCGGCCTTCGGCGCCGGGCTGCGCGGCACGTAGTAGGCAGCGAGCGCAGTCTCGGCGCCATCGCCACGCGCAACGACGGCGCACTCGCGCACGCCGGCATGCCGGCCCAGCGCCGCCTCGATCTCCCCCAACTCGATCCGGTAGCCGCGCACCTTGACCTGGTGGTCCTTGCGCCCGAGGTACTCGAGCACGCCGTCGGCACGCCAGCGCACGAAGTCGCCGGTGCCGTACATCGTGCCGCCGGGAGCGAACGGATCGGGCCGGAAGCGTTCGGCCGTCAGTTCCGGCCGGCGGAAGTAGCCGGCAGTGACGCCGGCACCGCCGATCCACAGTTCGCCCGGACTGCCGACCGGCACCGGCTGCAGGTTGGCGTCGAGCACGTAGCAACGCTGGTTGGCCAGCGGCGCGCCGATCGGCACCGGCCCATCGGCAGACACCCGCATCGTGGTCGACCACACCGTGGTCTCGGTCGGGCCGTAGACGTCGTGCAGCGCACCGACGTGCCGCCGCAGCTCGCGCGCCAGCGCCTCTGGCAGCGCCTCGCCGCCGACCAGCAGGTGCCGCACCGAACGCAGCGCCGGCACGAACTCCGGATCCAGCAGCAGCATGCCCGCCATCGACGGCGTGCACTGGAAGTGCGTGACCGCGTTGCTGCGCAACAGTCCTGGGATCGACTCGGCTGCCGGCACGCCCGCCGCCTGGGCCGGCACCCCCTTCGCGGCCGCCGTCGCGGTGTCGCAGCGCCGCTTCAGTTCCTGCAACCGCGGCAGGCTCTGCAACACCAGGTCGGTCGGCACGCCGAAGTCGACCAGGCACGCGATCTCGTCGACCTGCATCGCGCGCAGCCGGTCGACGATCGCGACACAGCTCGCCGGCGTCCCGAACAGGCCGCTGGTCCGGTAGTAGCGCTCGAACGAGAACTCGAGCAGCGCGTCGAAGTCGGCCGGCGTCAGGCCACCGTTCAGCAACGCATCGAGTTGCCCCGGCTGGTCGACGCGGCTCTTGAACGCCGGGAACGACCACGCTGCCTGCTTGACCAGGTCGAGGCTGCTGCGCAGGTAGGCCTTCATCGGTTCGCGCACGATCGCGCGCACCTGCTCCTCGTCATCGCCGACGAAGGTGTGCAGCATCAGCGTGACCTTGCCGTCACCCGGGTGCCCCGCGGCGCGCCACGCGTCGCGGTAGGCAGCGAGCTTCTGGCTCAGTTCCTCGAGGCTCTGGCCGAGCAGGTGCGTCAGCACGTACGAGCCCGACTCGCCCGCCATCCGGTAGGTCTCGGGGTTGCCGGCGACGGTGACCCACGACGGCAGCGTCTTCTGCACCGGCCGCGGCAGCGTCCTGATCGGCACCGGCTTGCCGTCCGGGCCTGGGAACTCGACGGTCTCGCCGCGCCACAGCGCCTGCACCTGCGCCATCGCGCGGAACAAGCCCTGCTTGCGGTCGGCGAACGTCTCCGGCCGCAGCACGAAGTCGCGCGCGTGCCAGCCGGCGGCGAAGGCGATGCCGACGCGGCCCTTCGACAGGTTGTCGACCAGCGCCCAGTCCTCGGCGACGCGGATCGGGTGGTGCAGCGTGACCACGCACGAGCCGGCGCGGATCGCGACGTTCTTCGTCACCGCGGCCAGCGCCGCGCTGGCGACCGCCGGGTTGGGGTAGAGGCCACCGAACGCATGGAAGTGCCGCTCCGGCGTCCACACCGCCTCGAAGCCGTGCTGGTCGGCGAACGCCGTGCCTTCGAGCAACAGCCGGTACTTGTCCTGCGCGTGCTCGCCCTCGTCGCTGGCGAAGTAGAACAGGCTGAAGCTGACCGGCCGCACCGCGGGCGCTGCCGTCGGCGCAGTCGCGCCAACCTCGCCAGCGTGCACGACGACGGTGAAGCCCCGGCACAGCGTCCACAGCAGTTCGAGCACCGAGATGTCGAACGACAGGCTGGTGACCGCGAGCCACACTCCCGGCTCGGTACCGAGCACGCGGTCCATGCCGGCGAAGAAGCTGGTGACGTTGCGGTGGCGCACCATCACGCCCTTCGGCCGGCCGGTCGAGCCCGACGTGTAGATCACGTAGGCGAGCTGCTCGGGCCCCGTGGGGTCGTCGAGCAGCACGTCGGCGTCGGCGATCGCTTCGGCATCGGCGTCGAGATCGACGCGCGGGCACGGCACGCTCGGTGCCGCCCCGAGGCTCGCGCGGTCGACGACCAGCGCCGCCAGTTCGGCGTCGCCAGCCATGAACTGCAGCCGCTCGCGCGGGTAGGTCGGATCCAGCGGCACGTAGGCAGCGCCGCAGCGCAGCGTCGCCAGCACCGCGGTGACCATGCCGGCGCCGCGCGCAGTACAGATGCCGACGCGGTCGCCGACCCCGACGCCGCGGCCACGCAACCAGCCGGCCAGCGCCTCGACCGCTCGCGCCAGCTGCGCGTAGGTCGTCGTCTCGCCGCGGCAACGCAGCGCCGGCTGGTCGGGACGCTGCCGCGCCATCGCCTGGAACTGCCGGTGCACGAACGCCTCGGCCGGTGCCGGCGCGTCGGTCGCGTTCCAGGTGCGCAACACGGTCTCGATCTCCGCGGCGCCGAGGATCGGCACCGCCTGGAGCGGCGTCGCCGGGGC
>JBASWX010000694.1:0-1955 GCA_049276695.1 Planctomycetota bacterium | reverse complement strand
GCTGCCCGCGGCGACGTCGCTGCGCATCGCGCCGGCCGGGCCGCAGGAGCCTTCCGAGGTCACCGTGGCGCTCAATGAGGCCCGTCTGCGCCTCGGTGCACGGCGCTGGATCGTCGCACGGACCGCGTTCGCCGAAGTGCAGGCGCAGTGCCGCGAGGTCGCGGCGCACGCAACGGCGGTCGCCGGCCGCACGCGCGATGCGCGGGTCGCCGAGCGCTACCGCGAACTCGCCGCGCGCTGCACCGCGGTCGTGCAGGCGATCGACGCGGCGTGCGCGAAGTGACCCGACTCACCCGCCGAGCGTCGCGTGCAGGAACCACGCGTGCTTCTCGAACTGCTCGACCATGCCGGTGAGCAGGTCGAACGTGTCCTCGTCGCCGTTCTTCTGCGCGACGGCCCGCGCCGTGCGCACGCCGTCGAGGAACATGCCGATGCGTTCGGCGAGCAGCGCGACGTGCTCGAGGTCCTTGGTGGTCTGCTGCGGGTAGTCGGGCAGCCGCGATGCCTTCGCGACGTGCCGCGCGGTGCCGACGGCGAGGTGGCCGAGCGTCAGCACGCGCTCCGCGACCGCGTCGTTGTTGGCGGCCTGGTCGGTCGCGAACTGGTCGAACAGCGGGTGCAGCGCCGCGAAGTGCGGGCCCTTGATGTTCCAGTGCGCGACCTTGAGCTGGGTGTAGAGATCGAGACCGTCGGTCAGCACCGCGCGCAGCGCCTCGCAGATCTGCAGGCGCGACGCGGGTGACAGCGGGCTCGGGGACGAGTGCATCTTCTTGCTCATCGGGGATCCGTTCAGAGGGCGCGGAGGAATGCCACGAGGTCCCGCTTGTCCTCGTCGCCGAGACCGAGTTCCAGCACGAGGCTGAAGAACTCGACCGTGTCCTCGAGGGTCAGCAGGCGCCCGTCGTGCAGGTAGGGCGGCGAGTCCTTGATGCCACGCAGCGGGAACGTCTTGAACAGGCCCTCGGCGCGGCCGGGGTAGAAGCGTTCGACCTTGAGGTCGTGCGACAGGTTGTCGCTGAAGTACGGCCCGGAGTGGCACGTCGCGCACTTCGCGCGGCCATGGAACAGCTGCTCGCCGCGCAGTTCCTGCGGCGTCGCCAGCGCCGGGTCGAGGTCGCCGGTCGGGCGCAGCTTCGGGGCCGGGGGGAAATCGATGATGTTCTGGAACGCCGCCATCGCCGCGAGTTCGCGGCGCGTGAAGTGGCGCGAACCCTTGCGTTCGGCGGCGACGAGGTCGCCGTCGAAGTAGGCGGTGTTGTTCTCGACTTCGGTGAAGTCCTCGAGCGAGCGCAGATTGCGCTTGCTGCCGAAGGTCCGCATCGAGAACACCCCGCGCAGCGTCACCGTCTCGATGCGCGGGCGGTCGAGGTGCGGCTGCACGTCGGGCACCAGGTGGAACTGGCCGGTGGTGTGGCCGTTCACGTGGCACGCAAAGCACGACACGCCGGTCGACACGTGCCACGTCGCGCGGTCTTCGGTCTGGTTGAACTGCTGCTGCGGGAACGGCGTCACCAGCAACCGCACGCCGTCGAGCTGGAAGCTGGTCAGCAGGCCGGACAGCAGCGGGTAGTAGTTGTCGATCGTGATCTCCTGGCCCTGGCTGACGTCGCCGCGACCGGGATGCGTCGTCAGGTAGAGCGGCGGCGGGAACTCGGGCAGGTACGCGTCGGGCAGGTCGAAGTCGACGTCGACGCGGCGCAGTTCGGGATGCGTCTTCAGCTGCGACTCGGGAAACACCATGCCGCCGCCGCCATGGATCTGCAGCGGGTGCACGATCGGCTGGTACGGAAACACGCCGCGCTCCTTGATCGCCGCGGGGGCCATCGCCGCGAGTGCGGCCCACGTGATGCCTTCGGGCAGGCGCGCGGTGGGGCCGACCGGCAGCGGCTTGCCGCCGGACATGCGGGCGTTCGCGTCGGTGCGGCCCGACAGATCGAAGCGCCGCTCCAGGTCGG
>JBASWX010000693.1:0-7344 GCA_049276695.1 Planctomycetota bacterium | reverse complement strand
GTCGGCGACGGCCGCGGACAGCAGGACGGCGAGCGCCAGCGGGCGGACCGGCATGGCCGCATGGTCGGCGGTCGCCGCCGGGGGTGCAAGGCGGGCCGTCGCCGGGAACCAGCGGCGACCCCGTTTCTGGCACATGTCCCTTGTGCCGCACGCCGCCGGTCGCTTGCATCACGCGCCCCTCTCCCAGCTTCCATCCTGATCGAGGTTCCCTTGAGGTCCAGCAAAGCAACACTCGTCCTGTGCGCTGCCACGCTCGTCTCGCTGAGTGCGTGCGGCACCGCCAAGCGCTTCGGCAAGGACGCGTTCATCGTCGTCGGCTGCCCCGTGATCATCCCCTACGCAGCGGCCAATGACGCCGTCGAGTCGTCGATGAGCATCGGCAAGGGCCTCGGCGGCGGCGCCGCGGTCGAGGTCATCACGCTGCCGTTCACGTTCTTCTACCACACCATCGAGCACAGTCTGTACACGGTCGTGCACGCCCTCGACGGTTGCTGCTTCCCGCTGTACGGCTGCGCCGAGATCAGCCCGTTCGGCCCCGAGATCAAGCCGCTCGACTTCTACAACGGCACCTGGTTCGACAAGGAACCGGCCAGCACCGACGCGATGTCGGGCGCGCCGACGGGCGGCTGATCGGCGCCGGCGGACCCACCGCCACGCGATCGGGCCGGGTCACTCGAGCGGGCTCAGAGGTTCGTGTAGACCGGCCCGCCGCCCCCCTCCGGCGTCACCCAGTTGATGACCTGGTAGGGGTCGAGGATGTCGCAGGTCTTGCAGTGCACGCAATTGCTGGCGTTGATCTTCAGGTCGACGCCGTGCCGCGTGCCCGCCTTCGGCTCCATCTCGTAGACCGCCGCCGGGCAGAAGTGCTGGCACGGGTTGCCAAACTCCTCGACGCAGCGCGTCGAGCACAGGTCGGGCTGCGTGACCACCAGATGGCAAGGCTGATCTTCCTCGTGCGTGGTGCCCGACGCGTAGACCGAGGTCAGCTTGTCGAACGTCAGCACGCCGTCCTCCGGCAGCTTGTCGGGCTTCGGCTTGCCCCGCCCGCCGAAGTAGTCGCCGACCTTCTGCATGTACGTGTGGCCGGCGTTGCCCTTCAGGCCATCCGACCACAGCGTGCCCTTGCCGCCGAACAGCTGCGCGAAGCCGGCGTTGACCAGGCCGGCGAGCCGGCCCCCGTGGAAGCCCTGGTGGAAGTTGCGGCACCGCCACAGCTCCTCGTGCAACCAGTCGGCCTTCAGCTTCTGGTCATAGGCAACCGTGCCAGCCGCCGAGAAGTCGCCTGACTGCAAGCACGCGAACGCGGTCTCGGCGGCGAGCATGCCGCTGCGCATCGCCAGGTGGATGCCCTTCAGCCGCATGCTGTTCATCAACCCGGCGGCATCGCCAACCAGCAGGAACCCGTCGCCGTAGCAGCGCGGCAGCGCGTAGAGGCCGCCCTCGGGCAGCGACTTGGCGCCGTAGTGCAGCACCTTGCCGCCACGCAGGAACGCGGCGACCTTCGGGTTCAGCTTGAAGCGCTGCAGCTGGCGGTGTGCGTCCAGCGTCGGGTCATGGGCATCGAGACCGACCACGAGCCCGACCGACACCAGGTTCTTGTCGCCCTCGCTCTGCCCCATGCCGTAGATCCAGCCGCCCCCGAACGTGTGGCTGTCGAGCGGGTAGCCCATCGTGTGCACGACGAGGCCGGGCGGGCACTGGCCCTTCGGCACCTCCCATACTTCCTTGACGCCGAGCCCGTAGACCTGCGGGTTCTTGCCGGCGAGACCGAGTTCGGCCACGAGCCGCTTGGTCAACGAGCCGCGGCTGCCTTCGGCGAGCACCACCAGCTTGCCGGCGAGGATGCCGCCCGCCTGGTAGTTGCCCTTCTGCTGCCCGTGCTTGTCCACGCCGGCGTCGCCGAGCTGCACGCCGGTGACACGGGCGCCTTCGCGCCGCAGTTCGGCCCCGGGAAAGCCGGCGAAGACCTGGATGCCCTTCTGCTCGGCGATCGCGCCGAGCCACTTCACCAGCTTGTTCAAGGAGACGACGAAGTTCCCGTGATTCTTCAGCGGCGGCGGCGTGATCGGGAACTTGAACCCTCCGGTGGCCGTCAACCAGAGCGCGTAGTCGGTGTGGACCTCCGCTTCGACCGGCGCCTTCGGCTCCATCGTGCGCCAGCCCGGCAGCAGCGCGTCCAACCCCTTCGGATCCATCACCGCCCCCGAGATCGAATGCGCCCCGATTTCCGCCGCTTTCTCGATCAGGCAGATCTGCGGTGCCAAGGGCTGGCCCTGACCGGACTTCTCGACCGCGGCGTTGTGGCGTTCGACCAGATTGGCCAGGTGGATCGCGGTGGCGAGGCCGGCCGGTCCGCCGCCCACCACCACGACGTCGAAGTCCATCACGTCGCGTTCGGTCATGATTCGTCGGAGCACGGCTTGGTAACCGCGGCCGGTCGTCACACTACAGAGCAGCGAGGCCGCGCTGCAACGACGACTCGAACAGGCTCGTTGGAGCCCGACCTCCGGCCGGCCGCGAGGCCGCCGCACCCCTGACCGAGAACACGACCATGAAACGCACCTACACCCTGTCGGAGGCCAACCAGGCCCTGAAGCTGGTGCGCGCCATCGCTGCCGAACTGCTGGAGCGCCGGACCGCGCGCCGGGCCCTCGCTCGCCAGCGCGAGCAGCTCGAGGCGGCCGAGACCCCGGAAGGCCTGCGCGGCGAGCTGGCGGAACTGGACGCGCGGATCTGGGAGCACGACGAAGGGCTGGGCCGCTGCAAGTCGGAGCTCGAAGACCTGCACATGACGGTGCTGCGCACGAATCCGCTGACGGTGCACATCCCGGGCGTCAGCAAGGCCGGCACGGTGGTGTTCTGCTGGCAGGAAGGCGAGACCTCGGTGTGCTTCGGCCACCCGATCGGCGAAGAGGAACACCAGCGCCGGCCGCTGCGCGTCGCCAAGGGCGCCTGACCCAGGCGCCCACATCCGGCTGCAGAACCGCCCGGCCCGTGCCGGGCGGTTTCGTTTCGAGGCTGCCGTGCCGTGCATCGGGGCCGGCGCCGCTGTTGCCGGCGCCGCGGTTCGCCGCGACGATGCGGCGCCGATGTTCCACTGCACGATCCTGTTCGCGCTCAAGCCCGGCATCGCGCTCGACCGCGTGCGCACCGCGCGGCAGTCGCTGCAGGAACTGATCGAACGCATGCCCGGGGTCGACCACCTGACCGTCGTGCACAACGTCGCCGCGGACCGGGCGGGCTTCAACCTGGCGCTGTTCTCGGCGTTCGAGTCGCGAACCGCGTGCGACATCTTCTTCCGGCACCCCGACTATCAACGGGTGTGGCAGCAGGAGCTGGCGCCGCTGGTCGAACGGCAGGTCACCGCGCAGGGCGACGACACGCCGGCCTGACCGCGCCCGCACTGCCGCGCCCTTGAAAGCGGCGGGCCGGCCGATGCAATGGCCGGATGAGCACTGTGAAGCGCGTGGCGGTCACTGGCGCCGCCGGTCAGATCGGATACTCCCTGTTGCCGCTGATCGCGAGTGGCAGCATTTTCGGCCCCAGCGTCAAGGTCGCCCTGCAACTGCTCGAGGTCACGCCGGTGCTGCCCGCGCTCAACGGCGTGCGCATGGAACTGGAGGACTGCGCCTTCCCGCTGCTGACCGAGATCGTCTGTTCCGACGACCCGAAGGTCGCCTTCAAGAACGCCGACCTGTGCCTGCTGGTCGGCAGCAAGCCGCGCGGACCCGGTCAGGAGCGCAAGGACCTGCTGCAGGACAACGGCAAGATCTTCATCGGCCAGGGCCGCGCCATCGCCGAGGTCGCCGGCCCCGACGTGCGCGTCGTCGTCGTCGGCAACCCGTGCAACACCAACTGCCTGATCGCCATGAAGAACGCCAAGGGCGTGCCGGCCGACCGCTTCACCGCGATGACGCGGCTGGACCAGAACCGGGCGAAGGCGCAGTTGGCGCTGAAGAGCAAGCGCCACTGGTCCGAAGTCAAGAACGTGATCATCTGGGGCAACCACAGCAACACCCAGTACCCGGACTGGCACCACGCGACGATCGGCGGCCAGCCGGCCGCGAAGGTCGTCAACGACGATCCGTGGCTGCAGGGCCCGTTCCTGAAGACGGTGCAGGAGCGCGGCAAGGCGATCATCGAGGCGCGCGGCAAATCGTCGGCGCTGTCGGCGGCCCAGGCGGCGTGCGACCACGCGCGCAGCCTGTACTCGGTGACCAGCAAGGACGACTGCGCCTCGTTGTGCGTCGTCAGCGACGGCAGCTACGGCACGCCCGAGGGCGTGATCAGCGGCTTCCCCTGCACGACCGACGGCAAGGGCAACTGGCAGATCGTCAAGGGCCTCGCGATGAACGACTTCAGCAAGCAGAAGGCCGGCGTCAGCTGGAAGGAACTGACCGACGAGCGCGAGATGGTGAAGGACCTGCTCGGCTAGCCGGGCGCGCGTGGACTTCGCCGCGATCCTGATCACGCTCATCGCCGGCCTCGGCATGGGCGCGATCAACAACGTCGCCGGCGGGGCCGGCATCTTCGCGCTGTGGGCGTTCCAGTACGCATGCGGCCTGCCGCTCGCAGTCGCCAATCCGTCGTCGCGCCTGGGCGCGGTCGGCGTCGGCCTGTTCGCCTGGCTCGGCTTCCTGCGTGCCGGCCGGGTGCCGGAAGCGCGGGTGTGGCGGCTCGCCCTGTGGGCGATCCCCGGTGCGTTCGCCGGCAACCTGCTGGCACTGAAAGCGAACGACCTCGCGTTCCGTTCCTACCTCGCCATCGTGCTGGTGCTGCTGCTCGCGCAGCAGTGGCGCAAGCGCGGCACCGCCGGCCCGGTCCCCCACCGCCCATGGCTCGGCCCGCTCGGCTGCACGCTGATCGGCGTGCACATGGGCTTCGCGCAGGTCGGCACCGGCTTCGTCGCCGCCCTGGTGCTGGTCGCCGCCTACGACCGCGATCTCGTGCAGGTGAACGCCGCCAAGAGCGTCGTCGTCATCGCGTCGTCGATCGCCAGCCTCACCGGCTTCGTGCTGGCCCCGCTGCTGCTCGCCGGACAACCCCCGGTGATCGCCTGGGGCCCGGCGGCAGTACTCGCGGTCGGCACTGCGATCGGCAGCTTCCTGGCCAGCAAATGGAGCGTGGTCAAGGGTACGGCCAGCGTGCGGCGCGTGGTGCTCGTGATCGCGTTGCTGTCGCTGCTCGAGCAGTTCGTGCAGATCGGCTGGCTGCTGACGCGCTGAGTTCCTGACCCGGCCGGCTATCGTCGCGTCGATGCGCTCCTGTTCCGTCCGTCCGTTCCTCCCGTTGGTCGCCCTCGTCGCGGCCGCACTGTCGGCGCAGGACAGCGGGGCCCCGCCCGCTCCCGCGACGCCGCCGAACCCGGCGATCACTCCGGTCGCACGCACCGACGCCGGCATCCTGCCGCGCCAGGACCAGGTACTGCAGCGCGCCCGTGAAGCACCACCGGCGGCGCTGGTGTTCGTCGGTGACTCGATCACCCAGGGCTGGGAGAGCTCGGGCAAGGAATCCTGGGAACGCCACTTCGTCCCGCTCGGCGCGGTCAACCTCGGCGTCAGCGGCGACCGCACCGAACACGTGCTGTGGCGGCTGCAGCAGGCGCCGATCACGCGGCTGGCTCCGAAGGTGATCGTGCTGCTGATCGGCACCAACAACCTCGGCCACGGCGCCACCAACGCCGAGCAGACGCTGGCCGGCGTGCTGGCGGTGATCGCGCTGCTGCGTGCGCAGGCGCCCGATGCGCGCATCCTGGTCAACGAGATCCTGCCGCGCGGCGAACGCATCAACGCGATGCGCGGCGACATCCTGCAGGTCAACCAGGCCGTGCGCGGCCAGGTCGACGCCAACACGCGGTGCCTGCCGGTCGGCGACCGTTGGGTGCGCGGCGACGGCACGATCGGCAAGGACGTGATGCCGGACTTCCTGCACCTGACCAAGGCCGCCTACGAACAGTGGGCGCAGGCGCTGCTGCCCGAGATCCAGGCGGCACTGAAGTAGGCATCGCAGCGACGCCAGCGACGTCGACTTCGCCGGCCCGCTCCCTATCCTGCGGCGATGAGCCGTCACGTCGTGATCACCGGCGCCAGTTCCGGCATCGGTGCTGCCTGCGCCCGCCACTTCGCCGCGAACGGCGACCGCCTGACGCTCGGGGCCCGCCGCACCGACCGGTTGAGCCAGATCGCTCCCGGCGCATTCACGCATCCGCTCGACGTGACCAAGGCCGCGAGCGTCGAACGCTTCGTCGCCGCGGCGATCGCGCACCACGGCCCGATCGACGTGCTGGTCAACAACGCCGGGCTGGCGCGCGGCACCGAGAAGATCGCCGAGGGCACCGGCGAAGCGTGGCGCGAGATGATCGAGACCAACGTGCTCGGCCTGCTCGAGGTCACGCGCCGCGTGCTGCCGCACATGCTGCAGCACCAGAAGGGCCACGTCGTGGTGATCGGTTCGATCGCAGGCCACAAGGCCTACGCCGGCGGCGGCGTCTACTGCGGCAGCAAGCGCGCGCTGCAGCCGATCTGCGAAGCGATCCGCATGGAGATGCTCGGCACCGGCATCCGCGTCACCAGCGTCGATCCGGGCCTGGTCGAGACCGAGTTCTCGCTGGTGCGCTTCCGCGGCGACCGCGAACGCGCAGCGAAGGTCTACCAGGACACGCGGCCGCTGACCGCCGACGACGTCGCCGAGTGCGTGCTGTTCGCGGCGAACCGTCCCGCGCACGTCAACATCGACTCGATGCTGGTGATGCCGACCGACCAGGCGAGCCCGCAGATGGTCCACCGCACGGCGAAGTGAACGCCATGCGCGCGGCGTTCGTGTTGCTGCTGGCGGCCGCCTGCGTGGCCCCGCCGCCGCCCGGACCGCCGGCGTGGCGCAAGGTGGTGGTCGACCCGGCGTTCCGCTCCGAAGCGATCGCGGTCGGCGACGTCGATCGCGACGGCGACCAGGACCTGCTCGTCGGCGATTGCTGGTACGAGGCCCCGTCGTGGCAACAGCGCGCGATCCGCGACCTGCCCGACTACGGCGACGGCAGCAGTTCCTACAGCCGCTGCTTCGCGTGCTTCGCGCACGACGTCGATCGCGACGGCTGGCTCGACCAGATCGTGGTCGGCATGCCCGGCGGACCCGCGCACTGGTACCGGAACCCCGGTGCCGATGGCGGAACGTGGGCGGAGTTCGTGGTCCACCCAACCGCGTGCAACGAGTCGCCGGCGTTCGTCGACCTGTTCGGCGACGGCGAGCCCGTGCTGCTGCTCGGCGACGGCGACCGGCTCGTCTGGTGTGCTCCAGGACCCGACCCGCGCGCCCCGTGGTCCGCCCACGCGATCAGCGAGCCCGGCT
>JBASWX010000692.1:0-15964 GCA_049276695.1 Planctomycetota bacterium | reverse complement strand
CGTTCGGCCAGTTCGTCGGCGGGGGCCGCCGCCGCTCCGGCGCGTTCACCGGCCAGCGCCGCCTCGCGGCGGTGCCGGCGCCAACGGGAACGTTCGCCCTGGCGCACCAGGTTGGCGAGCACGCGCTGGAACCAGCCGCGCACGTTGTGGTCGTGCGGCGGCGGCGACTGCAGCGCGGCGAGGCAAGCGTCCTGCGCCAGGTCGTCGGCGTCATGGCCGTCGCGGGCCAGGGCGCGCGCCAGCGTGCGGACCCAGCCGAGGTCGGCCAGCAGCTCGCGCACGGTCGCCTGGGGCAGGGAGGTCATCGCACCGGGATCAATGCCGCCCCTGCGCTTTCCTTGGCGGGAGATTCGCCATTCGCGCGTCCGCAGCGATCGCGTCAGCCGGCCGGGCGGCTGGCGTCGCCGTCGAACTCGGCGCGCGGCGGCGGCTGGTCGGGGCCGACCCGGCCGGCCGCGATCTCGGCGCGGGCGTAGCTCTCGGGGCGCACCGGCGCGCCGAGCATGCCGCGCAGCAGCGCGAGCTGGCCTACGTGGGTCAGCGCGTCGGCGATCGGCCCCTGGAAGATCTTCGCTGGCGGCCGGCTCTGCGGCGCGCCGCCGGCGAGTTCGGCGTCGAGCGCCGCGAGGCCGGCGAAGAAGCGCTGCTGCGCCTCTGCCCACGTTCCCGGCGGCACGGTGTGCCAGGTCGGATCGCCGCGCGACAGTCCGACCGCCCAGTGCGCGAGGTCGGCGAGGTGGCCGAGCAGTTCGAGCGGCGTGCGCGTCGCCGGCGCGACGCGGCGATCAGCGAACTGCGGCGGGAAGTCGCGCAGCACCTTGCCGGCGCGGTAGGCGAGGGTGGCCACCGTGTGGCGCAGCAGTTGGCATTCGTCGTCGCTGTTCATGGCGTGCCCGCGGCGTGGCTCCTGCTGGGAAGGTCGCGTGCAGCTTGGCGTTCCGGAGGACCTGCCGCCAACATGCTGGTCGATGTTCCACGAACTGACGCAGATCGACGACGCCGGCCGGCTGTTCCTGTCGGGAGCGATCGAGGACTGGCGCCGCGTGCACGACCGCGGCGTCACCGTGGTCGTCGACCTCGAGGGCGACGTCGACCACGGCGTGCCGACCGCCGCCGACTCGTTCCTCTACGTCTACCTGCCGATCCACGACGGCGACCTGCCCAACCTGGAACGGCTGCACGCGGTCGGTCGGCTCGGCGCCGACCTCGTCGGCAAGGGCCACAAGCTGCTGAGCCACTGCGGCATGGGCCTCAACCGCAGTGCGCTGGTCGCGGCGCTGGTGCTGATGCACCAGGGAATGACCGGGCCGCAGGCGGTCGAACGGCTGCGCGCCCGCCGGGCCGGGGCGCTGTTCAACGAAGTGTTCGCGAACTACCTGCTGCAACTCGACCGGTCGCGGCTCTGAACCCCGGCGCGGCGGCGCGTCAGCGGCGCGCGGCGACCGACTCGCCGGTGACGAAGAACTGGCCGCCCTTCCGGTGGTGGATCGTGCGCGGCCCGTCGGGGCGGAAGTGCCAGTCGCCCTTGCTCCACAGCGCGTCGTCGGCCCAGGCGGCGACGCACTCGAGCACGAACAGGTCATGGCGTTCTTCGATCGCGGGCTCGGGCACGCGCTTGCACTCGAGCCACGCGGCGCAGCCGTCGACCAGTGGCGCGGCGACCTGGCTGGCCGGTTCGCTGGCGACGCCGAAGCGCTCGAACTTGTCGGCGTCGCGCCCGGAGTGCGTGCCGAGCGCGTAGGTCAGGTCGATCTGCGCGGTGGTCGGCGCGTGCAGCACGCACTCGCCCGACGCGACCAGCAGCTCCCGCGTCCAGGTATCGGCGGCGACCACGGCGACGAACTTCGGCGGCTCGAAGTCGAGCGGCATCACCCATGCCGCCGCCATCACGTTGCGCTTGCCGCCGTGCGCGGTGGTGATCAGCGTCGTCGGACCGTGGTTGAGCAGCCGGTGGGCATGGGGCAGGGCGACGGGGATCCGCATCGCCGCACGATACCGGCACGAAGTCGAGGTAATGGACGGGACCGACGCGGCTCTTGCCAGCCATGCAAACGCCCCGGACCGTCCCGTTCCTCGCCGCCGCGTTGTTCGCCGGAGTCGTCAGTGCCCAGGACGCGATCGGCGTCACCTTCGCTGGCCAGGTCCTGCGCCTCGACACCACCAGCGGCGCCGTCACCGTGCTGGCCACTGGCACAGGCGGCAAGAACTGCCTCACCTTCGACAACGACAACCGGCTGTGGACGGTCGTGCGGCCGAACGCCGCGCAGCCGATCTGGCGCCTGGCGCTGATCGATCCGTTCACCGGCGCCGAGTCGCTGCCGTTCCCGACCGTGAACGTCGGCGACCTGCGGGCGATGTGCATTGCGCGCGCGCTCGGCGGTGTGTTCGCGATCCGCGCCGCGACGCCGACCGACGAGCTGATCCACATCGACACCGACACCGGCGCGATCGCTTCGATCGGCTTCACCAACCACGCCGGCATCCAGGGCCTGGAGGACCCGTTCGGCGGCGCCAAGGCGTGGCACGTCACCGCCGGCATGCTGCTGATCGACCTGGCGACCGGGTTCAGCAACGACCCGTTCCTCGGCGTCGTCGATCCGACGGCGCTGCAGTTCATGTGTCGCCACGGCGAGACCAACGAGCGCTTCGTCGGCCGCGGCTCGCTCTACCGCCTCAACACCTCGAACGGCACGACCACGCTGGTCGTCAACTTCGCCGGCAACCCCGATCTGCGCGGCATGGAGTTCACGCGCTCGCGCCGCGAGAACTTCGGCAGCCCGTGCCCACTGACCGGCGCGCCGTTCCTGACGCTGCAGCTGCCGTTCCTGGCGGGCTCCGTGATGCAGACGACGACCAACAACGCTGCGTCGGGCGCGCTCGGCGCGCTGATCATCGGCTTCTCCGAGGACAGCTATGCCGGCCTGCCGCTGCCGCTGCTGCTCGATCCGTTGCTCGGCACTTCGGGCTGCAACCTGCACGTCAGCGGCGACATCGTCGTCGCCGGCGTCGCCGCCAGCGGCGGGCTGTCGGTCGACCTGTTCGTGCCGTCGTCGGTGGCCTTCCGGCAGTTCTACCTGCAGTCGTTCGTGCTGTCGGGCGCGCCCGGCGGCTTCTCGTTCTCGCAGGGCGTGCGCGCCCGGTCGGCGCTCTGACCGTCGACCCGGGACCGGGGCATCGCCACGTCTCGCATCGACGGGCGGTGGCCGCTGCCCGCAGTGTCACTCGTCGACGGCCGGCAGGTCGACGTCTTCGTACAGCTCGGCGAGCGGCAGTTCGCACGCGATCTCGGGAAGGGGCACGGTGGTGCCCGCCGTGAACTGCTCGCGCACGAACCCGGTCGCGGTGCGGCGTAGCGCCCCGAATGGCATTCAATCCTGGCTCGGATGGAAACCGATGCGCTCGCCCGGGGGACCGTCGGGCGGCGGGAGCAACAGCTGGCGGATTGCCTCGAACACTGCGGCGAGCTTCGCGTCGTGGCCTTCGACCCGCCGCTCGAGGTCGTCGACGCGCCTGGCAAGTTCGGCGTGGTCGACCAGGGCGCGGCGCATCTGGACGAAGGCCCGCATGATGGCGACGTTCACCTTGGCTGCGCGCGGGGACTTGAGCACCCCTGAGAGCATGGCGACCCCCTGCTCGGTGAAAGCCCGGACCACCGACCGGCGACCGCCCCAACTTGAAATCACAGATTGTGATTTCAAGTGTGCAACCTCTTGTCGTGAAAGGGGAAACATGAAGTCGGGTGGGAACCGGTCGGGGTTGCGTTCGACTGCCTGGTTGAGGGAGCCGGTCGGCACGCCGTAGAGCCGGGCGAGGTCCTGGTCGAACAGCACACGTTGGCCCCGCAAGACCTGGATGCGGCTGCCGATTGCTTCGGCGGTGAGAGGAACTTGGTCCGGAAGAGGTTCGTCGTGGTTCGTCATGCCCAACGTCCATCGGGGAGCCCCAAAGTTGGCGCGAAAGTGGCGGTTTTCTGCAAGTCGACCGGGGCAGGCGGTTGCCGGGCTGTGGCCGCGTAGGATCGCCGAGCCGACGGTCGCACTGCCGGGTAGAAACCCGTCGTGAGCGAACGGCCTCGCGGTCCAGGGCACTGGCTGGTCAGCGACGAATCGCACCGGTTCGGCAGCGGCTGGATCAGCGGCACGATCGGCGCGGTGCTCGGGCTCGCCGCGCTCGGCACGGTCGCGTGCCTCTTGCTGCCGGCGCAGCTGACGACGCCGGCGCTGCGGGCGTGGTACCCGCTGCCGTTGGTGCGCACGCTGCTGGCGACGGCGTTGGCACTCGGCTTCGGACTCGGCGTCGTGTCGCTGATCCTGCGGCGCAAGAAGACGCTGGGCGCGATCGCGGTGGCGAGCACGCTGCTGGCCGCGGCGCTGCAGGCGGCGGTGCCGGACGAAGTCGCGGCCCAGACGGCCACCGGGCTCGGCCTCGACGTGTTCGTGCTGAACCTGCTGCTCTACTCGGCGCTGTTCGTGCCGCTGGAACGGCTGTGGCCGCTGCGCCCCGGTCAGCCGACGTTCCGCCCGGAGTGGTGGACCGACCTCGCGTGGTTCTTCAGCAGTGCGCTGCTCGTCCAGCTGACGACGTTCCTGGTGCTGGGACCCGCGCAGGCGCTGGCGTTCGCCGCGGTGCCGGCGCTGCAGGCGGCGGTGCGCGCGCTGCCGTTCGTGGTGCAGTTCGTCGCGATCGTCGTCGTCGCCGACCTGGTGCAGTACCACGTGCACCGCGCCTGCCACCGCGTGCCGTTGCTGTGGCGTTTCCATGCGATCCACCACAGCGCCGTCGCGATGGACTGGCTCGCCGGCTCGCGGCTGCACGTGGTCGACGCGGTGCTGACGCGGGCGCTGGTCTACGCGGCGCTGTTCCTGGCCGGCTTCGACACGGTCGCGATCGGCGCCTACCTGGTCTTCGTCGCGGCGCAGGCGACGTTCGTGCACGCGAACGTCGGCTGGCGGCTGCGCTGGCTCGAGCCGTGGCTGGTGACGCCGCGGTTCCACCACTGGCACCACGCCGAGTCGCCGATCGACGTCAACTTCGCGGTGCACCTGCCGTGGCTCGACCGGCTGTTCGGCACCTTCCATCTGCCGGGCGCGGCGTGGCCGGAACGGTACGGGCTCGCCGGGGTCGTGGCGCCGCGGGGCTTCTGGCGGCAGCTGGTCGCGCCGTTCGCGCCGCGCGTTCGCTGACGCCGGCGAATGGCAGGCTGGCGCGCGGCGGCGCGAAGCCCGATACAGCCGGCATGGACATCACGATCCTGCACTGCACTTCTTGAGGCTTCGGTCCGCGCGCGGCGGGTCTCGCCGCGCACATCGAGGACGCACTCGACGTGAAGGTCACGCGGCGGTCCGGCAAGCTCGGCCAGTTCGACGTCGTCGTCGACGGCGAAGTGGTGGCGAGCCGCGGCGGGTCGATGCTGAGGCGCCTGCTCGGCGGCGGCTGGCCTGATCCGGAGGAAGTGATCCAACGCATCGAAGCGAAGATGCGCGCGAAGTGAGGCCGCGTCGCGCGCGGCGGCGTCGACGCAGTGGGGAGGGCTTGACCATTCGCCGCCGGTCGCCGAGCGTGGCGGGCCTCGTCGGCCCCCTTCGCGAGTCACCATGCTCCGCCACCTCGTCGTCCCGTTCCTGATCGCTCCCCTCATCGCCCAGGCGCAGATCGCGCACGCCAACTTCGACACCTTCGTGTTCTCCAACGGCACCAGCATGGGTGGGCCGAACCTGCTGGTGGCGATCAAGACGACGATCCCGACCGCGTTCGTGGCGACGCGCGTCGAAGTGTTCACCGGCGAACGCACTGGCACCAACACGATCGCCCTGTGGAGCCACGACGCCGCGCTCAACCAACCGCAGGCGCCGCTCGGCAGCGGCAGCTGGCAGATGGGCTTCACCAACTCGTGGCAGGGCGCTTTGCTGACGGCGCCGCTGCCGCTCGCTGCCAATCAGGTCGTCTGGGTCGTGTGGGCGCCGCAGAACGGTTCGCAAGCGTCGATCCAGGCCATCGGCGGCGCCGGGGCGCAGCAGCAGCGCGGCAGCTTCGACGGCGGCCTGACCTGGAACGGGCCATTCCAGTCGAACCAGTGGAAGTTCCGGATCTGGAGCGGCCCGGCCGGTCACTACGAAGTGTTCGGCGCCGGCTGCGCGGGAACGGCCGGCACGCCGCGGCTCGCCTGGTTCGGGTTGCCGATGGCCGGAACGTCGTTCAACGTGCACCTCGATCGCGCGGTCGGCAGCACCGTCGCTGGGCTGATCATCGGCGACTCGAACACGCTCTACAGCGGGCTGCCCTTGCCGCTGTCGCTGGCGTCGCTCGGCGCGCCCGCGTGCTCGCTGCTGTCCTCGGTGACCGCGACGTTCGCGAGCGGCGTCGACGTGACCGGCGAGGCGAACCTGACGCTGACGATTCCCGCGAACCCGACGCTGGCCGGCTTCCTGTTCTACAACCAGTGGTTCTGCCTCGACCTCGCCGCGAACCCGTTCGGCTTCACGTTCAGCAACGGCGGCGCTGCGGTGGTCGGCGCCTGAGATGAGATGAGAGGGCCGGTCCGCTCACGCAGTCGGCGACAATCGCCGCTGCTGAAACAGGAGCGAAACCGACCCATGACTCACTCTACCTCTCCCGTGTCCCCGATCACCGTTGGCCTGGACGTTGGCGACAAGCGAACCCACTTCGACGTGGTGGACGGTGCACGCCAGACCATCAGCAGCGGATCGTTCGCGACCACGCGCACCGAGCTCGAGAAGGCGCTCGAGCCGTTCCCCGGCGCGAAGGTGATCCTGGAAGCAGGCTCGCAGTCGCCGTGGATGTCGCGCGTTCTGCGCGGCCAAGGGTTCAACGTCCAGGTCGCCGACCCGCGTCGGGTCGAGCTGATCTCGAAGGATCCGCGCAAGTCGGACCGGCGGGACGCCTCGATGTTGGCGCGGATGGGCGCGGCAATGCCGGAGCTGCTCGGCAACGTGCACCATCGCGGGGAACAGGCACACGCGCACCTGGCGATCGTGCGCGCACGCGACCTGCTGGTCCGGATGCGGGCGAAGGCGGTCCAGCAGGTGCGCGGCATCTGCAAGTCGTTCGGTCTGCGCCTGCCGTCGGCAACGGCCAGCGGATTCAGCAGCAAGGTCGAGCACCTGGTGCCGGAGCTACTGAAGCCGGCGCTGGTTCCTCTCCTGGAACTGGCCAACGAAGTGACGCGTCGGGTTCGCGCCTTCGACAAGCTGCTCGCGCAGGTCGCGAAGGACCACTACCCGGAGGTCCAACACCTGCAGCAGGTCGACGGCGTCGGCCCGGTGATCTCGGTCGCGTTCGTGCTGTCGATCGAAGACCCGAAGCGATTCGCGAGCAGTCGGAAGGTTGGCTCGTGGGTTGGGCTGTGCCCGCGCAGCCATGCATCCGGCGACCAGAACCCACAACTGAGGATCAGCAAGGCCGGCGATCCGAGGCTGCGTCGACTCCTGCTACAGGGTGCGCAACGGCTCCTCGGTCCGTTCGGCGCCGACTGCGATCTGCGGCGGTACGGCCTGCATCTCGCCGCTCGCGGTGGGAAGGCCGCGAAGAAGCGCGCCGCGACGGCCGTCGCCCGCAAGCTCGCCGTTCTCCTGCACCACCTGTGGGTGACCGGCGCCAACTACGAACCACTGAAGAACGCGAATCGGCTGGCAGCTGCAGCCGCCGTCTGACCGCGCGCTCTTTCCCCTTCATCGGATCCAATTCAACGAGGAACAGGCACCCTGCCTGCGCCCCGTAGCCGAAGACTCACCGCCCGATCCCGGCGACTGCGATTTGACGCTCGACCCTCGAGGTCGTGCCTGAGTTAGCAGCGCTGGGTCGGACGGATCTCACCGTGCACCTGGCTCGAACCCAGAGCCGACAAGAGTGCGAATGGAAGCCTGCGGAGTCTGCGGTGTTCGGCGGTGCTGGCGCCAAGGCGCCTGACCCTCGGAGGAGTTCCACGAACAACAACTGGCGACTTGACGGGCTGGGCCCTCTCATGGAAGCATCAGCGGGGGTCGGGTCGCCGGCCGGCCGCGCCACACCGATTCACGCACCGCCACGTAAGGTCGCGCGCATCCCGGGGTCTCTCGGTGCAGAGACCCACATGCCGATCCCGCACGCCGTCGGTGTTCCGTTCCTGTTCCTCGGTCTGGCCACTGCCCAGGGGGCGATGGAGACCGTCATCCCGGGGCGCGACTTCGTGCAGCAGAAGCTGCTGAGCCCTGGGCTCACCGACACCTGGAAGCTCACGGCCCAGGTCGACGAGATGCTGTGGTGCACGGTCGACAGTGGCGACTTCGACCCGGTGCTCGACTTCGTCGACGCAGAGGGCCACGCGATCGCCAGCCACGACGGTGCGGGCCTGCACAGCGAACTGTGGCTGCGCGTGGCGAAGGCGGGCGACTGTGAGTTTCGCGTGCGCGGGTTCGAGAGCCGCGGTGGGGGCCACTACCAGTACCGCCTGCACCGCTTCCGCACCTCCCCGCTCGGTACTCGAGACGAAGCCGCCCACACGTTCGGCGACGAGCAGTGGTGGCACTACCGCGTGGCGTTGCAGGAAGGCGACGTGCTGGTGCCCACGGTGCTCGGCGACGGTCGGCTCACCGCCGTGCTCGACGACCAGCGCGCGCCGATCGGCGAGCGGTACGGCGGCTACCGGGCGTCGCGCCAGGGCGACTGCTTCGTGCGCGTCGAAGGGCCGAAGGACCGGCGCTGCCAGGTGCTGACGCAGCTCGCGCGGCGGGGCGAACGCGCCATCGACGCGACCCATGGCGAGCGCATCACCGCGTACGGTCTCGACACGTGGCGCTTCCCGGTGCACTCCGGCGAGAGCCTCGAGCTGGAGATCGTGCAGCCGGAGGTGTTGTTCGAATGCGACGTACAGGCCGTGCGACCGCGTCCGGATGGTCCGGCGCTCGTGGCCACCGGTCAGCTCGACAAGGGCGGGCATTGGCGGCGGTTGTGGTTCGTGCGCCACGACACCGAACTGGACGTCACGCTGCGGCACCGCGGTAGTGCACCAGCGCCGTACGAGATCACGCTGCGGCGCCTCGGCGCCACGCTGCGGCTCGGGGAACGCGTAGACGGCGCGCTGCCGCTGGGTGCCGTGGCGCTGTACCACGCCGACCTGCGCGCCGGCGAACTGGTCGACGTCGCTGCTGCCAGCGAGCAGTTCGATGCCCGGCTCGATGTGTGGGACCCCGACGGCAACGTGGTCGCCCGCGCCGACGATCGTTCGCTCGTCGACCGCACTGCCGCGCATCGTTGGCTGGTGGCGCGGCCAGGCACCTGGCACTTCCTCGTCTACAGCTCGGGTGCGGTCGCTTCGGGGGCGTTCACGCTCGCCGCGTCATCGACGCCGCTGCCGCAGATCGAGGTCGGTGGCAGCGCGACGGTTCAGCCCGGCTCCCACCTGCACCTCGCCCTGCAGACGGGGGAGACAGTGTGGCTGTCGCTGCGCAGCGGCACGTTCGACGCCGCCCTGCAGGTGGTCGATCCGGCTGGCGACGCCAGCTTCGTCGCCGAGGGTGGGGGCGTCGGCGGTGACGTGCTGGCCGCTTACCAGGCCCGGCATTCCGGCCGTCACACGCTCCTGGTGCACGCCCGTTCGGGCAACCACGATGGCGAACTGCGCATCGTGCGACCGTGAACCGACGGTGTGACGTCGTGTCGCCCGGGCCTCGCAGACCCGACGGGCCCGCGCCTCGTCGCGCCTCCGCCGCCTCACCTCACTGGTTGCCGAACACGCCGTGGCCGCCGTTCGTGGTCACGAAGCCGAACGCATTGGCGGCCGGGTCGTAGACGAACGCCTGGCTGTAGAAGCTGCTGCCCAGCGCGCTGATCGCGAACGGCAGCGTGTACTGCAGGTTCGTCGCGCCGGCGCTGTCGGTCAGCAGCAGGTCGGTGAGCGCGGCCTCGGCCAGCAGCGCGCAACCCGGCGCGCCGAACGGCGCCAGCTGGAACGGCAGCGGGTTGCCGAGCCACCACGAGTCGGACCAGCCGAGCAGCAGCGCGAGGATCGTCGACGGTGCTGCCTGCCGGATGCGCACCCGGAAGGTGTTGTTGATCTGCGGCGTGTCGTCGCTGTACAGCTCCGGCACCGCGGCGTGGGTGAGCGCGTCGAACGACATCACCGGGCCGAACGAACGCAGCGAGCCGGTGGTCGCCGTCGCCGGCGTCGCCCACAAGCTGTAGGTGCCGCTCAGGTTGTCGATCGGGTAGCCGTAGATCGCGCCGCCGACGCTGTTGCCGAACACGGTGATCTCGATCAGCAGATTGCGTCCCGGCTGCGGCACCCAGTCGAAGGTGTTGTTCCACCGGATCGTGACCAGCACGTCGGTCGGGTTCGGCGGCGGGGTCGGTTGGTCGGGCAGGTTGACCAGTTGCCGCGGCAGCACGGTGACCGGCGCGCCGGCGTCCCAGTTGGTCGCGAACGTCGGCGACAGGCCCGCACCCCAGCGGGTCGTGTAGCCGACGCGCATCTCGACATCGATCGTGAAGTGCACCGCGGTGGGGCCGGTGTGCGGCTGACGCAGCGACAGCCCCGCGAGCGTGAACGCAGTCGGCAGTTCGCTGCCGAGGAACACCTGCTGGTACCGGTTCGGGTTCCAGCCGAGTGGGATCGCGTTGCCGCCGCCCCACGTCGTCGCCGCGGCGGCGGGCAGGATCGTGCGGCCGCCGAGGCCGGTGCCGGTGCCGGTGCAGCCGGTGCCGAAGGTGTCCCAGGTGGCGGTGATCTGGGCCGCGGTCAGCGAAGCGAGGAGCAGGGACGCGAGGGCGGAGCGGAGGTGGAACATCGGGCGTGGTGCGGCGAACTCGCCACATCGCACGGTAGGTCGCGCGGGCACCAGCGCCGATGCGCAGTCGGACCCGGGGCGTGCGGCGTAGGCGCCGGTGCGCCGCGCGCGGCCGGCGTCACCGGTCGTTCTCGAGCACCCACTTGCGCCAGCGCGCGTCGAACGTCTCGGGATCGAGTCCGAAGACCAGCTCGAGCTGTTCGACCTGGCGCGACGTGGCCTGGCTGCCGCGTACGCCGGCGAGCAGGCGGCCGAACTTCGCGCGGTCCAGCGCCAGCAGGAAGTCGACGCGCGACCACGCCTGCACGTGCGCCCAATAGCCGAAGTCGATCTTGCCAGCGAGCTCGGCGAACGGGATCAGCAGCTCCGGGCGCTGCGCGCGACGGCGCATCTTCTGCGACCACTGGTTCTGCGTCTGCGCATCGACGTTCTCGTCCGCCTTCGGTACCGCCATCGACAGCGCCGACGGCACCTGGCGTTCGTACACGTGCGCGAGGCCGAGCGACAGCCAGTACGGCACGCCGCCGAGGCTGTCGCACAGCGTCTGGGTCAGCAGGAAGCGGAACTGCGCGTGCACGGCCGCCTCGTCGCGCACGTCGTCGGTCTCGGCCGCGAGCGCCAGCCCGCGCAGCCCGACCTTCGGGAAGCTGGTGCGCTGGCCGACCTCGCTCTTCACGTTGCAGAAGCGGTCGAGGTAGCGCGCGAGGTCGGACTTCCTCTGGAACAGCAGCAGCGGCAGCTTGTGCTGGCTGCCGAGGTGCGTGCCCGTCGCGTCGTCGTGGCCGACCAGCGCCGCGATCTCGCCGTACAGTTCCTCGGCGCGCTGCGCGAACAGGTGTACGCGCAGCCACGGCTCGAGCCTGCTGGCGCGGTCGGGGAACTTCGCACCGCGCTTCTTCAGGCGGCCGAGCTCGGCCTGCAGCAGGTTGCGGGCGTCCGGGTCGGTCGGCGGCGGCGCGGTCGCGAGCGTGCAGCCGATCCGGAAGTGCGCGTTCTCCAGCCAGCGGATGCGGTTCTCGCCGAGCACCTTCTCGACGTCCTCGGTGCGCACGTCGGGCGCGAGCAGGAACGGCCCGTACGCGACCACGCCGGCCGCCGTCATCGCCTTGGCGTCGCCGCCGGTGAACGGGTCCTTCGGCGTCTTCGCGTCGTCCTCGTTCGTGCCCGCGCGGTTCTGCGCCGGTGGCAACGCCGCGAGCAGCAGGGTCAGCAGCGGCAACAGCGGCGAGCGGCGTTCCATCGCGATGCTCCGGTCGGCCGCCGACCTTACCACCGGTGCGCGGTCCGGTGGGACCGGTGTGGATAAGGACCGCGACTACTACGGGTGGTCGGTGCTCAGGCACCCACCGTTCCCGCATGACTGCGATCGCACCAGCGCCTCTCACGACTCCCCATCTGGTCGAACCGGATGCCGGCCTGGCCGGCCTGTTGCACGAGGCGAGCGCGCACCCCGCGGTGCTGCACCCGCTGCTCGGCCGCGCCGCCGAAGGCACGAGCTGCGTCCAGGGCGCGGTGCTGCGCCGGTTCGCGCGCGAGTACGGCGGCTACTCGGCGTGGTACTCGTTCTGCCTGCGGCAGGTGCTGTCGCGTGTGCCAGGTCCGCACCGCGCGCCGTGGCAGCGGCGGCTGCGGCAGGAACTCGGCCAGTTCGACGACGGCGATTGCCAGGTGCTGCGCCGCGCCGGCATTGCGCCGCGCACTGTGCAGGGCGTGCCGCGCGCGGCGTTGTTCGCGCGGATCGCCGAGGCGCTCGGAGCCGGTGACGGCGAACGCGACGGCGTCGCCGTGCGTTCGACTGGTGCAGCGGCGGCGTGGCGCACGCGGCTCCTGCGGTTGCTGACCGACGCCAGCCCGGCGACCGCCATCGGCGCGATCGCGCTCGGCACCGAGTTCGTCGCGCGGGCGATCTACCGGCAGCTGTTGGCCGGCGTGCTGGCGCAGGGTTCGCTGCGGTGCTCTGCGTTCGTGTTCCTCGAACTGCAGTGCCTCGTGAACCCGCGGCAGGCCGGCCTGTTCGCGGTCGTCGAGGAACTGGCGGCGACGCCCGCAGGAATCGACGGATTGCGCGAGGGCATGCGGGCGGCGCTGCAGCTGCGCTGCGAGTTCCACGACCGGGTGTACGTGGGCGCGATGGAACCGGTGTTCGCGCTGGCGAACTGATCTGGAAGTGACGGCAGGGGTGTCTTGACACCCTTGCCATGGCCCCTTGACGAAAGGCGGTGACAACTGGATGCTCTGGTGACTCGTCGACCGAAGGAAGGTAGAGTCCCTGCGCCCCGTACTCCGCGGGGTGGGAAGCCTGCCTCGGCCGCGAGTAGAGGAAAGGCCATGAGACTCCTGCTCTCAGCTCTCAGCTCTCAGCTCTCAGCTCTCAGCTCTGCTGGGGCTGATCGCCGCGATTAGCTGCCTGGTCGTTGCGCCGTCGCTCCGCGCGCAGAACCAGGTGAACACCAGGTACTCCACGCACGACTGGACCGTGTCCGGTGTGCTCGTGTTCGACGAGGCCTGGGCCGATGTGAAATCGCCGGGGGGTGACCCGACCACGCAGGTCGCGTTCCCGACGGGGTTCCCGACGACGGCGGAGAACCGCCTGACCTACGCGGTCGGAACGATCGAGGTCAACTTCACCCTGAATGGGTTCTTCTCGAACTCGCCCCAACCCGTGGGGACGGGTGGGGGCAATGGGCCTCCCGCGTTCGGAACGGTGGGACCGGTCACCAAGCAGGTTGCCATGCTGCAGATCAACTTGGCGAACCAGACCCCTGGGCTCTCGCCGATCCTTTCGCAAACGTACTTCTACGGAACGCAGGCGGGCTTCCCGACCGTCGTTCGACCGGATCGCGCCACGAACGCCCGCGCCGTCTCCGTGTGGGGCACCGGCAACGCGGGGACCGACCGCATCGCGATCTGTGGTGAGACCTACGAAGATGTGCTCCCCGCCAGCCAAGCGCCCGGGGGTTGGGGTGGGGCGAACCCAACGACTTCATCCGGCTTCATCGCCGTCTTCGATGGCAACGCCAACCTGCTGTGGAGCCATCACTTCTTCGATCCTGCTGATCCCGGCGATCAGGCGTGCGCGATCACCGATGTCAGCATCCGCGTCGAGAATGGGATCGACGTGGTCACCTACTGCGGGATCTCGACGCACGGTGGCTTCGGTGGTGGTGAGCTGGCGCCGCTGCTGCCCTTCCCGGCAGTGGGCGCGTGCAACGGCGGCGCACCGCCGCATCCTGCGGGCCAATGGGATGGTTTCGTCGGGCGCGTCATCGGGACCACTCCGGCCTCGTCCATACGCGTCTTCCACTCGATCGTCGGCGACGTCGACCAGGATGGTCTGTTCGGCATCGCCGAGATCGACATCAACCGCTTCGCCGTCGTCGGCTCGGTGGAGTTGGTGGAAGCGGCGCAAAGCAGGTTCCCGTTCACCTCGTTCATTTCCTGCGGTCTGCAGGGGCCCTTCGTGGTCGGCTCGGCGTTGGTGTTCGATGCCGTCAACGTCCCGGCGGGCGCGCTCACTTTGGAACGGAGCTCGCCGATCGGCAACGCAGGCGAAGGCTTCGTCACGGTAGCTCGCGACGTCATCATCGGCCGCGAGACGCTGCCCGGGATTCCTACGGCGCTCGACCAGCTGTACGTCGTCGACTCGACCAACGTCGTTGAGACTACGCCGTTCACCTGTGGAGCACGGCCGTTCGCAGTGCCACCGCCTCCCGGCCTGAACGTGCTGCAGGGGCCAAGTGACGGCTTCCTCGCCGCGCTGGCGCTCGTGCCCGCGCCGAACCTCCAGCCATGGACGTTTGCGTACCACGGCGGGCCCGGAGGCGACGGCCTCACCGGCATCAACAACTGGGGCGAGTGCCGGGAACACATGGCAGTGACCGGGTTCACGGACGATGGCGCGGGCGGTGGCGACATCGACGTCGCGACCTACTTCTTCAACAATGCTCCTGGTCCCAACAGCTTCAACGGCATTGGCCCCGCCAATCCTGCGGGGCACACCGGGCAGGTGAACGACACGCTGCAGTTCATCCAGCTGCGGCGCAACCAGTACGGCGGTGTCCTGCAGGAGCGACCGGCGGCAATGGGGCCGATCAACACCACGATCACCGGCACCGTCCCGTGGAACCAGTTCGGTCTGGGGCAGGAGTCGGGCGGCGGTGTGGCGGTCGGCAACGACGGTCGCATCAACGTCGTCGGTGTCACCATCGCGGGCAGCGGCTACCCAGTACTGCCGGTCGGAGGCGTCGCTCTCGGTCCGGACCTCGGGTTCGACGCGGTTCGAACGGAAGTGGACCTCGTTCCTGGTGGGCCGGGGAACATCGGCGTCGGCCGCACCGACGGCACCGGGTGGCAGCTGGTCGGGGCAGGCCCGTATCCGCCGCCGGCACCTGCCACGGGCGGCACGACGCCGTTCTGCCTCCTTGCCCCGTACGGCGACCAAGTCGGCCTGCCGGCGCCAGCGCTGGGTCGGATGTTGATCGACTTCGAGGGTGCGCTCCTCCCCGGTTCGTTCAACGCTGCGATCGTGGTCAGCCGGCCGCCCGCAACCGCTGCGACGTTCTCGGTCGGCGCGATCCAGATCAACTTCCCACCGGCGGTGCCTTGGACCACCATCACCGGCTGTGAGTTCTGGCTCGGAGGCCCAGGCACGGTGAACGTGACGTTCGCGGCCTTTGGTCCCGCCCGCGCTTATCGCCTGCCGCTGTTCCAGTTGCCCAACCCGTCTCCGGGCATCCCGATCTCGGCACAGCTCTTCACCTTCACGACGCCAGCGATCGCCGGCGCGTTCCCTGGCTGCGCGTCCCAGTACGCGGCGAGCCCGGCCCTCTGGTTCAACTGGTGAGAAGAGAGACGCCGGAAACCGGTTCGCTAGCGCGGACCGGTCTCCGGCATCGCGCCCCCAAGAACAGTTCGAAGCCTACACAAGCGGAGCAGGACCCATGATTCTCCTCGTTAGACGGTGTGGATTGCGCGAGTTCGCAATCGCCGTGTCGTGCGTGTTCGCCGGTTCGGTCGCTGCGCAGAGTTCGCTGCGCGCGTGGGGGATGAGCGGCTTCAGCACTGAGCGGCAGTACCCGCGCGACGCGGGCTTGGTCAGGAAAGAACTGTTGAGGGCGACCGCACGGCTTCGTGATGATGCCCTGCGGCGCCCGGACCAAGGCCGAGCAAGCTCTGGTGCTTCG
>JBASWX010000691.1:0-6028 GCA_049276695.1 Planctomycetota bacterium | reverse complement strand
GTCTCGACAGCCGCGAGCTGCGACGGCTGACGCGGCGGCTGCGCCGCGCCTGAATCACCTGCCCGGTGCGGCGAGCTGGCTGCCCGGCGCGGCGAGCTGGCTGAGGTCGACCTTCGCCACCGCGTTGCTCTGCAGCAGGTGCTCGATCTTCTCGGCGGCGAGCCACTCGTAGACCGCGGCGATCGGCGTGCACAGGCCCATGTGCGGGACCACGACCGGTGTGCCCTTGCCGTGCGTGTAGATCTTGCTGAACACGCCGATCAGCTGGCGCGTGTCCGCGCGGTAGACACCGCCGCCGCTGTTGCCGAAGTAGGTCGGCGCGTTGACCATCCAGTAGTTGGCGCCGTTCAGTTCGTTCTTCAGCGAACTCACTTCGCCGTGGCTGGGCACCGGGTCGTTGCCGAGCGGGCAGCCGACCGCGCACACCGGCTCCCAGACCTTGACGGCGCCGGCGTCGGCGAGCGGCAGCACGTTGGCGACGAACGGCAGCTTGCGGTCGGTGGCGACCCGCACCAGCGCCGCGTCGATCTTGGGCTGGTTGCTGACCATGCGCCCCTTCACCGTCAGCTTCTCGCCCGGCAGGTAGATCGTCACGTCGAAGCCGTCCTGCGCCGCCTTCGGCGTGTCGGCCAGGATGTTGCGCACGACGTGGTACGAGGTCAGCACGTAGGTCTCGACCTTGCCGCCGCTCTTGCTGTTGGCGCCGGAGAACACGATCGTGCCCGAACCGACGGTGTCGTCGCCGTTCAACTGCACGGTCGGCAGCAGCATCGCATGGGTCAGCTCGTTCGGGTCGCGCCACAGTTGCCCCGCCAGGGTTGCGATCGCTTCGTTGGCCTTCGACAGCCGCAGCGCGGCGTCCTGTTCCTTGGCCCGCACCTCGGTGATGTAGGCGTCGACCAGCGCCTTCTGGCGCTCGAAGTCGGTCGACAGCTGGTTGCGGAACGTCGCGACCTCGCCCTTGGCGCGGCCGAGCTCGGCAGCGATCGCGACGGCCTGCTCCGAGCCGGCGGCGGCGTCGCGCAGCTGCGCCTCGAGCCGCTGCAGCCGCGACTCCATCTGCTCGGCGAGCTGGCGCTGGATCTGTTCCATGTCGGGCGTGCCGGCCGCGGCGGCCGCTTCGACCGCGCGCTCGACCTTCTGCTCCAACACACCGACGTCGTGCTGCTGCGCCTCGAGCCGGGCCATCTGCTGATGGAGCGAGACCATCAGTACGAGGGCCACGAGGGCGCCGAACACTTCCAGCAGAGTGCGTTTCATCCCGGTTGCTCTTCTTCCCAGTTGCGCGACCCCGCCCTTGCCACTTGCCGATTCGGCGTCCTCGGCCGGACCGCTGAAGCAAAAACCAACTGCGGTCACGGCGCGCACTTGCGGCGGCCGTGGCACCGGCGGTTCGGGCGGCGCGGGGAATGCGCCTGTTGGCGCCCGGTGGTGATTCCTGCAGCACTCGCGACGGCACCGTTGCGGATTCCGGCGGTGCGTTGGCCGTTGGGAATCGGGATGCGGCGCCGCGTTTCGGTGGTGGGCCAACCAGCAGGTGCTGCCCGAGAGGTGCGTGAGTCCGTGAGTCTCCCCGGTTGCGCAGCGTCCTGATCCGGCTGAGAATGGCGGCGTGGGTATCCCGAAGATCGACTGGAACCGATTGACCGACGCGGAGCGGCTGGAGTTGCTGGATCAGGCCTGGGAGAGCTTCCGTGCTGCCCCCGATACGCTGCCGCTCAGCCAGGCGCTTCGCGACGAACTCGCCCGACGTCAGGCGGCGTACGACGCTGGCAAGATGAGCGTGCGAACCTGGGACGAGGTGCGCGAAGGGATCCGCGCGCGTCTACGTCACACTCCGTGATCGTCGCCCTCGATGAGGCGGCCGCCGCCGATGTCGAGGAAGCCGTGGCCTGGTACGAGCACCGCGAGCCGGGACTCGGTGAGAGGTTTCTCGCTGCGCTCGACGCCGTCCTCGATCACATCGGTGAGCACCCCCTGCGCTACCGAGTTGCCGAGGGCAAGCTGCGGCGTGCCATGATGCCGAGGTTTCCGTACGCGGTGTTCTATCAGGTCGAACCGCAGCGGGTGATGGTCCGAGCCGTGACCCACGGGCGCCGCAATCCCCGTGTCTGGCGAGAGCGCCAAGGATGAGGCAGCACGCGTCTCCCTTCCGCATGCTCGAATGCCCCCGTTGGCGCTGCTCTCTGGCGTCGCGCGGACCGGCCACAGTGTTAGGATGCGTCGCCCGCTGCGACTCCGCGACCCACGACGCACCCGAATGACGTTCGCACCCATCCCCGAACTGCTGGCGGAACTGAAGGCCGGCCGCCCGATCGTGCTGGTCGACGACCCGGCGCGCGAGAACGAGGGCGACCTGTGCTTCGCCGCCGAGTTCGCGACGCCCGAACTGCTGACGCTGCTGATGCGGGAAGCGTGCGGGCTGGTGTGCCTGGCGCTCGATCCCGCGATCTGCGACCGGCTGCAACTGCCGATGATGGTCAGCGAGAACAAGTCGCGCTACGGCACCGCGTTCACGGTGTCGATCGGGGCCACCCAGGGCGTCACCACCGGGATCTCGGCCAGTGACCGCGCGCGCACGGTGCTTGCTGCGGTCGACCCGCAGAGCCGCCCCGAGGATCTGACGCGCCCCGGCCACATCTTCCCGTTGCGCGCTCGCGATGGTGGTGTGCTGGTGCGCACCGGCCACACCGAGGCGATCGTCGACCTGTGCCGGCTCGCCGGCCTGCGCCCGGCCGGCGTGATCTGCGAGGTCACCAAGCCGAACGGCGAGATGGCGCGGGTGCCGGAACTGCTGGCGTTCTGCCAGCAGCACGGCTTCAAGCTCGGCTGCATCGCCGACCTGGTCGAGTACCGGCGGCGGCGCGAACGGCTGATCGAACGCATCGCGGTCGCGCGCATGCCGACGCGCTTCGGCGAGTTCGACTGCCACACCTACCACAGCCTGGTCGACGGCCGCACCCACATGGCGCTGACGGTCGGCATCCCGCGCGTCGGCGACGGCGGCCGCTTCCCGCCGATCGAGGAGCCGGTGCTGGTGCGCGTGCACTCGCAGTGCCTGACCGGCGACGCGTTCGGTTCGCTGCGCTGCGACTGCGGCCCGCAGCTGCACTCGGCGATGCAGCAGGTGGCTGGCGAGGGTCGCGGCATCGTGCTGTACATCAGCCAGGAGGGCCGTGGCATCGGGCTCGCCAACAAGCTGAAGGCCTACGCGCTGCAGGACGGCGGCATGGACACCGTCGAGGCGAACATGCACCTCGGCTTCCGCCCGGACGAGCGCGAGTTCGGCACCGGTGCCCAGATCCTGCACGACCTCGGGGCGCGCCGGCTGCGGGTGCTGACCAACAACCCGAAGAAGCTGGCCGGCCTCGCTGGCCACGGCCTCGAGATCGTCGCCCAGGTGCCGCTGGTGGTGGCTCCCAACCAGCACAACGCCAAGTACTTGGAGACGAAGCGCAACAAGCTGGGCCACCTGCTGGAGAAGCCGGACTGAGGGTCGCTGCGCGGGAAGAAAGCCGCGCGCAAGCCCTTCCTACGCCTTTGTGATCGCCTTGCCACGACCCACCGAGATCCCCGACCGCGAGCTGATCGTCGCGATCCTCGATGGCAGCGAGGCTTCGTTCGCGCAGCTGGTCGACCGCTACAAGGACCGGCTGTTCCGGCTGCTCGGCCGCTACTGCCGCGACCCGGTGGAGTGCGAGGACCTGGCGCAGGAAGTGTTCCTGAAGGTGTTCCGCAAGCTGCACACCTTCCAGCACGGGTCGGCGTTCTTCACCTGGCTCTACCGCATCGCGGTGAACGCGGCGACCGACCACCTGTCGCGCGCCAGCCATCGGCGGCTGCGTCTGGTCGACGACGACGCGGTGCTCGACGGCGACGGTGCCGGGCGCGAGCACGACGCGCCGGACGCGCCACTGCTGACCGCCGAACTGGCGGCGGTGACGCGCCAGATCGTCGACTCGCTGCCGGAGAAGTTCCGTACCATCCTCGTGCTGCGCGAGTTCGAGGACCTGTCCTACACCGAGATCGCCGACGTGCTGCAGATCCAGCTCGGCACCGTCGAGTCCCGCCTGTTCCGCGCCCGGGCGCGCTTCAAGGAAGCACTCGAACGCACGCACCCCGAACTGTTGCCACAGGGCGGCGACCTGCCCGCCCGTGGAGGCACCCGATGAGCATCCCGCACCGCGACGAACTCCTGCTGCAGCGTTTCCTCGACGATCGCCTCGACCCCGCCGAACGCGCCGCGTTCGCTGCCCGGCTCGCCGCCGAACCGGTGCTGCAAGGGGCTGCGGCCACCGCGCGCACGCTGCGTTCGGGCTTCGCCGCCGCCCGCGACACCGGCGTGCGCGCACCATCGGCCGGGTTCACCGCCGGCGTGCTGGCGGCGGCGCGACAACTGCCATCGCGGTTGGAACTCGAACGGCAGGACGTCGCGCAGACGGCGATCCGCTGGTGCCAGCGGCTGTTGCTGGCGGCCGCGGTGGTCGCCGGGCTCGGTGGCCTGTGGCACTCGGGCCTCGTGTTCGAGACGGCGCCGGCGACGCTGCAGGCGAACTCCGGCGAGGTGCAGCGCGAGATCGAGCGCCTCGACGAACTGCTGGGCACCGGCCAGGTGCCGCCGCCGGCGACGCGACCACGGAAGTGAAGGGCGGCATGGACGCCTTGCTCAAGTGGCTCGGGGCCCTCGCCATCGGCAGCTTCACCAGCGGCGCCGTCGTCGGTCACGTGGTGACCGATGTGGTCGCCAGCAGCGACCTGCCGCCATCGGAGCAGGCGTTCCTGGCCGAACTGACCGAGATGTTCGGTCTCGATGCGCGCCAGCAGCACCGGCTGCACCTCCTGCTCCAGCACGCGCAGGAAGAGGAGAACGCGACGTGGGGCAGCGTCCAGATGAGCCAGCTGCCGCCGGAAGTGAGCGGCCGCCTGAAGGCGCAACGCAGCCGCACCGAACAGCGGTTCCGCGCGCTGCTCGACGACGAGCAGCGGGCACGTTATGACCGCGACAGCCGCCCGTTCGGGGCGGACTGGCGGCGATGATCGCAATGGGCCGCGGCGCGGCCGCTACGCAATGGTGAACGCATGAGGAGCATCGGCATCGATCCCGGCGACCAGGCAGTCAAGGTCGTCGAAGTGGACGGCAGCTACAAGAAGACGCGGCTGCTGCGGCTGCACGTCGCACCGGCCGGCGCGCCGGGACCGGACGGCGGCACGCGCGTCGACATCGTCGCCGCCGTCGCGCGCGAAGCGCTCGACGAGGGCATGAAGGGCGAGGTCACCATCGGCCATCCGTGCCGCGAAGCGGTGCTGCGCACGATCGAGTTGCCGTTCAAGGGCCACGACGCGATCCGCAAGGTGGTCAAGGCCGAGATCGAAGGCGAGATCCAGAGCCAGTCGGTCGACGACATGGTCGTCGACTTCCACGAGATCGGCGCCGGCGCCGCCGGCGGCACCCGCATCCTGGTCGCGTCGGTGCCGAAGGTCGGCCTGCGCGCGCAGCTCACGGCGCTGTCGGCGAAGGCGATCGAGCCCGAGCACATCGACCTCGACACGATGGCGTTGTGGCGCGCTGCGCACTGGGCGGGCGCGTTCGAGGGGCCGGAGGCGGAGGACGGGGCCAGCCCGACCGCGCAGGTCACCGCCGTGGTCGACATCGGCGCGCGCAGCGTGCGCGTGCTGCTGGTCGAAGGCGAACACCTGGTCGAGATGCGGGCACTGCGCCTGGGCGATGGCGTGGTCGCCGAGGATGTCGCGCGCCGGCACGGTCTGGACCCGACGTCGGCGCGCGATGCAGCCTGGCGTTGCCTGCAGACCGGCAGCGACCAGCGGCTGGAGGTGGCAGCGGCGCTGCCGAGTACCGGCAAGGAAGGCGACGCTGCGCCGCCGGCCGCCAGCGCCGCACCGCGCATCGTCGTCGTGAAGCGGGCCGAGGTCGAAGCCGCGCACACCGCATGGCTGCAGCGGCTCGCCCGCGAGCTGACGCGCTTCCTGACCGTCTCGGGCCGGGGCGGCCAGTTGCGCGCGGTGCTGC
>JBASWX010000690.1:0-1535 GCA_049276695.1 Planctomycetota bacterium | reverse complement strand
ACATTTCTGTACGGGGCCGGGTGACCGCAACGCGTCAGGCTTGGGATCGGCCGGTACTCCGGTACAAACGACAACCGAGCCCATCCCGGCACGGGACGACTCGGCTGCGCGCGAACCGGAGCCGCCGAAGCAGCGCCGTTCAGAGCTTGACGTCGAGGACCTGGTCGACGTTGAAGTCGTAGCTGAACTCGTCGTCGACGTTGATCAGACGGCCGGTGCCCTTGAACTCGTTGAAGATGATCGCGCCCGACAGCGAGCGACCATCTTCGAGCGACAGCTGGACCCAGTCGGCCTGGCGGGCGTTCATCAGCAGGTCGTAGACCTCGTCACGCGTCAGCCGCGTGGAGTGGGAATGGCGTTCGGACATGGATGGTCTCCTGCGCAGCGCAATACCTGGGGGGCTTGGGCTGGCGCGTTCAGGGGGCCTGGTTCAGGTCACCGGAGGGGGGTTGTGGGGTGGGTTCGGTCACGGGCGCTGGCGCTGACCTCGCCAGGAAGGATCACCCGTCGGCGTCGCCGATCTGGCTCCGGCAGTTACCGCCGATGGGAGCGGCGATTCCGGCACGAATCAGGATCTGCGACCAAGTTTCGAACTGCGGCGGATTCTGCCACAGGTTCGCGAACTCGACAAGGGAGGCAAACCCCCCGGCCATCTTCGAGATTTCAGCGATCTGTACCTGGGCATTGGCAGTGGCGACCGCCATCGGCAGGTCGACCCGGTAGACCAGGCCGGCATGAACCTTGCCAACTTCGGTGGCATCGTCGTTCAGCAGGCCGAGGAAGTCGCCCGGCGGCAGCCGCAGGTCGCGCAAGTCCAGTTCTTCGGCCAACTCGCGCTGCAGGGCCCGCCGGAAGAACGCGGCGGGATCGGCTTCGCACCGGCCCGATTCGTCGGTGGGTTCGACGTGGCCGCCAAGACCGATCGACCACGCGCCGTGGAGCCTGCCCTCGGTCTGGCCGCGGGTGCGACGGAACGCGAACAGGCCCGGTCCGGCGGTCGGGGGAACTCCGCTGCAGCGCAGCACGCAGTACGGGATCCACTGCTTCCACGCCGGATTGGCTTCGGCACCCGGTCGCGCCACATAACGACCGCGGCCCCGGGCGTCGGCCAGGAAGCGGGTGGCCGCGGCACCGGCCATCGGCGTGAAGCCCTGGGGCCACGCGCCGTCGAAGAACGACGCCCGGTCCACCACCAGCACCTCGGTCATGGCGAAGGGGATTCGCCTGGCGGGCTCGCGGCGGGTACTTCGGCGGCGGGGGAGGGTGCTGGCGGCGGGGGCGGCGGTGGTGCTGCCGGCGGCGACGCCGGCTTGTTGCCGCCGAGCAGCGCCCGCAGGTTGGCCAGGGAGGTGAACTCACCCTTGTGGGTGCGGGTCTCGGCGATCTCGCGCGCCGGCTCGACCGTGTAGACCCGTTGCTCGCGCGGTCCACGGCCGCGGGGGCCGCGTTCGCCGAAACCGCGATCGTCGTCGCCGCGGTCGCGCGGGCCACGGCCGAACGGCTTGCGGTCGCCGCCCTCGCGCCCCGGTTCACCC
>JBASWX010000689.1:0-4289 GCA_049276695.1 Planctomycetota bacterium | reverse complement strand
TCCGCACGCCCTCGCCGTCAGGGCCGCGATGCCGCAGCCGCGCCGCCATGCGGCCCGCCAGCGCCGGATCGAGCGTGCGTTCCCGCGCGAACGCGAACCAGCCGGCGATGCCGCACATCACCGCCACCCGGGCGTGGCAATCGCTCCGGCCGGTGTCGCCCCGCCCGGCCACCAACGGCCGGAGAGCCGTCCCCGCGCCGTCGCGCGCACCGTGATCTGCCGCGCCCGCCCTGGCACCTGCCCGGTCGCCGCCACCGGCGCCGCCGACCACGCCATCCTGGTCACCAGCACCAACGCAGTCGTCAGCGCCAGCCAGTGGTAGATCAGGTCGAAGTGGCCGCGGTTCAGGAAGAACGCGCCGCACAGGAAGCCGACCGTCGTCGCCTCCATCATGCGCGCGTAGTTGCCGGCCCACGCCAGGTCGGGCCGGCCGAGCCGCAGCCGCAGCACGTGCCGGCACGCGAGGAACACCGAGAACAACAGCCCCAGGTAGATCAGGAACGCGAACGACCCGCTCTCGGCCCAGATCTGCAGGTAGCTGTTGTGCGCGACGTAGGTCTCGTCGCCCGGCGCGAGCACGTCGGCGAATTCGACGAACCGGGTCTGGAAGTTGCGCAGCCCGACGCCGAGCAGCGGGTTGGCGGCGATCATGTTCAACGCCGTGCCCCACGCGACCAGCCGCGCGTGCGCCGACGACTCCTTGGTGTCGCCGATCGTGGCCAGCCGCTCGAGCACCGCGTCGGGCACCACGAACGGGAACAGCAGCGCCAGGAATGCCAGCACGCCCACCGCGCGGACGAGGTGCCCGGAGCGCCACGCGATCCACAGCGAAGTCATCACCAACGCCAGGAACGCGCCGCGGCTGTGCGTCAGCAGGATCGTCACCACGGTCAGCAGCACCGCGATGCGCGTGCCGTGCTTGACCCACGCCCGCTTCTGCTCGTCGATGCCGAGGTACCACAGCAGCGGCACGTTCATGACCAGGGCGAGGCCGAAGTCGTTGTTGTCCTCGAGCATGCCGCCCGGGCCGCGCAGGATCGGGTTGCCGCCGCTGAGGATGCCGAGGATGCCGCCCTTGACGCCGAAGAAGCCGAGCGACAGCGCGATCGTCCAGAACATCACCCGCAGCCGCGCGCGCGAGTCGACCTGCGCGGTGGTGAACAGCGCGATCACCAAGATCTTCACGAACTCGACGAAGTAGCTGTTGGTGTACTCGTCGTGCCGCTGCGCGCCGGCATAGCTGATCGTGACGATGCAGCCCAGACCGAGCATCGCGACGGTGCGGAAGTCCCAGCGCGCGAACGGCCGCCGGCCCTGTTCGTACGCCCACCAACCGGCCAGCATCGCGATCGCGACGAAGAACGACAGCCGCATGCCGCGCACGAAGCCCCAGCACAGGTCCTGCGGCCGCATGTAGGCGAGCCAGCTGAACAGCAGCAACCCGACGAACGGCCGGCGGATCGACGTCGGCAGCAGCAGGATCACGATCGCGAAGACGAGGATGTCGCGCATCGCCCTACGAGCCGAGCAGCATCGCCAACAGGTCGCGCACCACCGGCGGCAGGCGGGTCGGGTCGACGTAGAAGATCGTCACCACGACCACGACCAGCGCGACCAGCCCGAACGCGGCGACCGAGACCCGGCGCCGGCCGGCGACCGCGGCGGCGCGATCCTCGGCGGTCTCCAGGTGGCTCATGCCGCCGAGCACCGGCACGCCGAGTCCACGTTCGACGTCGTCGCTGGTCTTGAACGAGCCCTGCAGCAAGTCGAGCAACAGGATCAGGCTGATCGCGAAACCGAGCCCGAGCACGCAACCGATCAGCGCGACGACGACGATGTTCGGGTCGGTCGGCCGCGGCGGCGGCACCGCCTTGTAGGCCTGGCTGACCGGCAGCTGGCTGGTCAGCGCCGCCAGTCTCTCCTCGTGACGCAGACCCTCGCTCACCGCGGCCTGCCGCTTCTTCTCGAGGTCGTCGATCTGGCTGTTCTTGGTCTCCAACAGGTGGTAGCCGACCAGCTGGTCCTCGATGCGCCTGGCCTCCGCCGCCTCGTCCTGCCGCATCGTCGCCAGCGCCGCCTCGAGCTTCTTCAGTTCCTCCTCGCCGGCGATCACCTGCCGCCGCGCCAGCTCGTGGGCGGGATTGGGCATCAGGCCATCGGCGTCGACGACGTTCGCGAGCAGCGTGGTGCGCAGCATCGTCTCGAACATCGCCAGGCTGCTCTTGGCGCGCTGCCACCCGACCGAACCCGATTCCCACAGCAACTCGATCTCGATGCGCTTGGCCTCGATGGCGACGGACAACGCCTGGCCCTGTGCGGACGTCTTCACCGCCGCGAGCAGCACCGCGAGGTCCGGGGCGATGCGCTCGGGCGTCGTCGCGAGCGTTTCCCGGGCGGTGGCGAGGGCCGCCACCAGTTCCTCGCGCCGCTTCTCCTTGGCCCGCAGCTCCAGGCGCAGATCCTGCTGCTTGTCCTCCTGCCGCGACAGCAGCGACTGCGCCAGGTCCGGCGACACCTCCGGACGCAGGCCATAGGTGCGCATCAGCTCGAACTTGTCCTTGATCGCGGCACCGGCGACCACCGCGAGGTGGCTCGCGGTCTCGTTGGCCTGCTTCAGCGCCCACTCCTCCGGGTCGCGCACCTCCTTGAGGCGCTTCTCCATCCACACTTCGACCAGCGTGTTGAGGAAGGTCGCCGCGCGTTCGCCGTCCTGATCGCGGTAACCGACCCGGATCTGCGCGTAGTGCCGGCCGCGCTCGGGGTTGGCGTCGTGCACGGCGACGCGCGCCTGCACTTCCTTGACCTTCTGCGTGCGCTCGAACGGGTCGGCGATGCTCGCCTCCGGCCAGCGCAGCTTCTCCATCGCCGCCTGCACCGCCTGCGGGATCGTCAGCTTCGCCGAGTCGACGATCGACAGCAGCGGGTCGTCGACGCCCGGCTGGGCCTGGCCGGCGACCGCCTGGTGTTCGAGCAACGTGTCGGCGACGAAGTAGCGCGGGATCAGGAACGCGATCAGCGCGCCGAGCAGGAGCCCGAGCGCGGACACCGGCAACAACTGCCAGCGCCGGCGCTTGACCAGGTCGACGTAACGCTGCAGCGACAGCTGCGGCACCTCGATCGAGGTCATCGCGAACCTCGCCGGGTGGTCGTCGTGCGCGCGTCGTGGTTCGTGGCCATGCCCCTCAGAACCGGAAGAAGATCGCCGGGCGGTCGCCGCTCAGCACTTCGTAGGCGGCCTGCGCCTGCGCGACGCCGATCACGGTGCGCACCGCGAGCCCGATCGGCTCGAGCAGGCGCTGCAGCAGCCGCGCGATCAGCCCGAGGAAGGTCGGCGGCACGTACAGGATGTCGCGTTCCTTGATCGCGAAGTTCGCAGTAGTGAGCCCGGTCGTCAGCATCTCGCGGAAGTTGATGTCGATCACCAGCGGGTGCTCGGCGTCGGGGCGGATCAGGTAGATGCGGCCCAGGTTCGCGAGGTTGGTCCAGCCGACCAGGAACATCGCGTCGAAGAACGTCAGGTCGGTGAGCATGTCGATGCCGCCCTTCCGCCCCGACTCGCCGATCGCATAGAAGAACTTGCGCGAGTCGACGATGCGCGCCTGCAGATCGATCTGCGGCTTGACGCCGGCCGCCTTCAGTTCGGCCTTGACCAGCGCCGCGACCTCGGCCTCGGTCTTGCCGAGCACGTAGACCGGGCCGACGTAGGTCACGAAGATCGTGCCGTCGATCGCGATCGGCTGCGCGATCGTCAGTTCGGCCAGCCGTTCGAAGCCCGGGGTCAGCAGGATGTCCGGCGGCAGCAGGAACTGCACCGCGTCGGCGCCGGTGATGTAGTTCTCGACCGTCGCGTCGCCGTGCGCCCGCGTGCCGAAGCCCTTCTCGTGCAGCAGTTCGCGGATGCGCTTGTCCTCGAAGCTGCCGCAGCCGGCGAAGCAGGCGACGAACAGGGCGAACAGCACCCGCAGGCAGCGGGGCAGGAAGGTCGCGTCGGTGGTCAACGTGGTTTGCCTCGCAAAGTCCGGACCTGCCGCATCGTAGGAGTCGCCGGTGCCATCGCAATGCACCGCTGCGCGTTCGCGGCCCTCTCATCGGCCGATCCGTGCCGGCGACCTGACGTCGCTGCGCCGGGCGGTCGTCGGTCCGGCGCCGGCCGGCGACGGTTTGACTCATTTTCGACAGTTTGCCGGACAGCCCCCAGGGATCTCGCGGGTTTGGCGGCCGCGCCGGGATCGTTGGCACTACACGACCGCCTCGGCGGTTGAATGCGCGGGCCCGAGAGCGGTGACGGC
>JBASWX010000688.1:0-4961 GCA_049276695.1 Planctomycetota bacterium | reverse complement strand
GACTTGGCAGTAGCGTTCGTCATGTGGCGTACCTGCCCCGTGTTGGGGCCTCGTGGCTTGGTCTGAACAACCGCCAAGGTACGCCGCGACTTCACGCGCTCATCCACAACTTCCGGTCATATCCCTGCCCCGTTTGGTGACGAGCTTCGCGCGGAAACGCGTGCGCTTCGGCGGCAGTCGCAGGTAGCGGCGCAGAGCCTCTTCGATCACCTTGGGTGAGCGTTCTGTCATCGACTGCAGCACGGCGTCGGGCTGCGCGCAGCAGTCGGTCGTCGAGCGTCAGCGTCGTCTTCACGGCGATCCTCGTTCAGAAAACGCCGATCGTGAGCGTCAGGGCATTCGTGCTGCTGAGTGCTGTGATGGCGCCCGCCGCGCTGGTTTCCAGGGCGACGACCTGTTGATGCAAAGTCTGGCCTGCCAGTGTCAGGCTGTTCGGGATGGCGATTGTCGTGACGACGCTGCCGTTGGTTGGCACGTAGAGATCGAGCAGGTCAGGGGTCACCAACAACGAGCACCCAGCGAGGCCCTGGGGCAGGATCGACGACAGCGGTGTCGTTGCGGTACCGAGACCGCGCACGCCGACGGCGAGTCCGAGGGCGGGCATGCCGAACGCTGAAGATACGAACGTCGTGCCGATCCAAGGGTGCATCGTGGTGGCCAGGGCATTGGGACCGCCGCTGCCACTGCAACCGGTGCCGAACGCGGCGACGGCGGCCGGGCACGTCGTGCCGATGCGCGCCAAGCCGGACGAAACGATCCCGTTGTCCTGCAGTGTTCCACCGGCGACCAGCAGTTCGGCGGTCGGCAGCGTCAGCAGCGTTCTCACACTGTCCATGGCGTTGCCCGGCATCGCCGACCAGTTGGCGCCGTTCCACCGTTCGACCTGGACGCTTCCGGGCATCCCGGACGTGATGCCACCGGCGGCGGCCAGGTCACCATTGGGAAGGACCGCCAACGCGAGCACCGTGTTCGCGGGATTCGGGCCGGCCCCGTACGGTTGCCAGGCGGCACCATCCCAACGTACGACGGCGTTTGCGGGCATGCCGCCCGCAGCCGAGATCCGACCACCGGCAGCGAAGGTGTTGTTCGGCAATGCGGCGAGTGCGTTCACCGCTGCCGGTTGACCAGACCACAACAGTGGCGGACCGACCATCGTCCAAGTCGTGCCAGTCCAGCGGGCAACACCCCCGGCGACTCCTGCGATCAGGTCGCCGTTGCCCAGCACTGCGAGCGCCGCGGTGCCACCGCCGAGGCCGGAACCGAGCGCCGACCACCAGGCACCATCCCACCGCGCGACGTTGCTCGTGATGACGGGGCCCGCCTGCGAAAAGTAGCCACCGACGACCATGTGCCCATTGGGCAACCACGCCATGCACGTCACGGTGCCGTTGATGCCCGCGGACAGCGGCGCCCAGGCCGTTCCGTTCCATCGGGCGATCCGCTGCGCCGCGACGCCGCCGGCGGTGGTGAAGGCACCCCCGGCGACGATGTCGCCGTTTGGCGCCTGCGAGACGGCAGTCACCGCGGAGTTGGTGCCCGTGCCGAGTGCCGACCATGCCGTGCCGTTCCACAAGGCTACGTTGCGGGCACCGGATGGCGCGTGTTCGAACTCGCCGCCGACGACGAGTCCGCCGTTGGCGAGGGTTGCGGCGCACCAGACCACCGGCATGCCAGGGCGGCCGATGAAACCAGAATCGACGGCTGACCAATTGGTGCCGTTCCACCGGACCAGATGGCTGGCAGCGGCACCGCCGAGCGTGGCGAAGGAGCCGCCGATGAGGCTGTCGCCGCCTGGCAGGACCGTGACGCTGTTCCCGCGCGTCTCTGGTGCCCCGGTCGTGACGATCGTGAGCACCGAACCACTGGCGACGAAGACCATCGCGCGCGACACGGGCATCCACGCTCCCGTCCATTGGGTTCCCGCCAACACCAGGTCGCCGTTCGGCAGGATGTCGATCTCACTGATCGTGGTCGAGCCCGTGAGGGCGTAGCCGAAGGCCGGCAACCAACTGCTGCCGCTCCAGACCGCACTGCCCCATGCGACGGTGCCACCTGCCATCGTGAACGAACCGACCACGACCAGGTTGCCATTGGGCAAGGGTCGGAGCGCACCCACGGGTCCGTTCATGCCGCTGCCGAAGGGCGACCACGACACGCCGTCCCAACGCGCGATGGAGTTGCACTGCACGCCGGCGACCGCGGTGAACGAACCACTGACGACGAGATCACCGTTGGCCATCACGGCGAGGTCGCCGATCACGTTGTTGGGACCGCTGCCGAATGACGACCAGGAAGTGCCGTTCCACCTGGCGAGTTGGTTCGCAGGCGTCCCAGACACCGTCGTGAAGCTGCCGCCGACGACGACTTCGCCATTCGGTAGCGCCGCCAGCGCGTAGACCGCCTGATCGGCCGTGCCAACCGTGATCCACCCGGTCGGGCTCCAGCGCGCAACGAAACCGACCGGAGACGGCCCCGGTGGGTAGTGCACGCCGGCGGCAATCAACTCACCGCCGGCGGTGACAGCCAGTTCGTCGACGGTTGGGAAAGCCAGCGAACCCGCCATCGACAGCGCGCCCCATGCCCCCGTTGCGGGGTGCCAGGCGGCGCAACCGATGCTCTCGATGTTGCCAGCATGGCTGAAGCTGCCGCCGACGACGACCACTGGCGTGGCCGGCCCCGCGCCGTCCGGATCCCACATCGTCGAAGCGTTCACGGAGCCATCGGTGCCAGCGAAGCCGGAACCTGGCAACCACGTGTTCGCACATTGGGCTCGCGCTGCGGCCAGCAGCAGGAGGGTCGCGCAGCTGGGCCCAAGGAAACGGGGGTGCATCGAGAACTTGCCTTCGGTCGGCGATCCGTGGGACCTCGGGATGGTAGCCGCGGTTGCACGACGCGTCAGGAGAGACGAGCAGACGAGGCGTCCGGTCGGCGATGTCGTGCGGATCTGCCGTGCCGAGGCGTGCGGCCGGCCAGGAGTACGGACCAAGGTCACCGAAGTGCCCGGTCGAGCGACCGACCGAACTCGAGCGCGGGGTGCCGCCTGTCGGGACGCTGCGATACCCCGGTGGCGATGGCGCCGCTGGCGCCGCTGGCGCCGTGCGCAGCGCCGCGAACCCGCACTGCGCAGCAACCCCCGACCGCACCGGTCCCTGGCACTGCCGCAGAACCGGACAGACCGTCACCCGGCCGCTCAAGGTCGCATCGGTACGGGCCGAAACCAGGGTCGGGGAACGCCACACCGATGAGCCTCGAACTCCGTCTCGGCCAACGGCAGGAGCAGCGCATGGCGCTGCTGCCGCAGATGCTGCAGTCGATCGAGGTGCTGCAGCTCGCGACCACCGACCTGGTGGCGCTGCTCGACCAGGAACTGCAGGCGAACGAGACGCTCGAGTGTTCGCCGCCGAAGGAGAGCGAGCCGGCCGAGCCGCCGCCGCGCCCGCTGGCGCAGCGCGAGGACAGTGGGTGGGAGGAGTGGCGGGGCCCCGCGTCGGCCGATGGCGAGGACAGGAAGACGGCGTTCCTGGCGAACGTGCCCGACCGCACCGACTCGCTGCGCGACCACGTGCGCGAGCAGTTGGCGTTCCGCGGCGTGCAGGACGAGCTCGCCGCGGCGGTGATGCAGCTGGTCGATCACCTCGACGAACGTGGCCTGCTGCCGTTCTCGGTCGCGGACCTCGCCGAGGAACTCGACGCGCCGCTGGCGCTGCTCGGCGACGCGCTGGCGCTGCTGCGCACGCTCGAGCCGCGCGGCATCGGCGCACCGGATCCGGTCGCGGCGATGCTGCTGCAGGCGGCGGGCGATCCGGACCTGGCGACGATCGAGCGCGTGCTGCGCGAACACCTGGAGGACCTCGGCCGCAACAAGGTGCCCGACGTCGCGCGCGCGCTGCGGTTGTCGGTCGACGAACTGCAGGACCTGCTGGTCCGGATGCGCGAGCTGAACCCGGCGCCGGCGGCGTCGTTCCACGTCGGCGCTGCGGCGGGGCTGCGCGCCGACGCGTTCGCGTGGCTGCACGATGGCACGGTGCAGGTGGCGTTGGACGACGCGTCGTTGCCCGATCTGCAGGTCAGCGCCGAATACGCGGCGCTGGCCAGGGATCGCAGCAGCCCGCGCGAGGTGCGCAGTTACCTGAAGAAGAAGCTGCGTTCGGCGCGCGACCTGATCGACGCGGTGCACCAGCGCCAGGTCACGCTGCTGCGCGTGGTCGACGCGGTGATGCAGGAGCAGCAGGTGTTCCTGGCGCGCGGGCGTTCCGCGATCCGGCCGTTGCGCATGAGCGACGTCGCCGAACGGCTCGGCCTGCACACCTCGACGGTGAGCCGCGCGATCGCCGGCAAGCACGTGCAGACCGACCGCGGCGTGTTCCGGCTGCGCGATTTCTTCGATGGTGGTCGCAGCGAAGGGCTCGCCGGCGCCGGCCAGGGTCGCATGGCGATCGGCGAACGCATCGCCGAGCTGGTCGCCGGCGAGGACAAGCACTGCCCGCTGTCCGACGACGATCTCGTCGCGGCTCTGGGCGAAGTTGGCGTGCGCTGCGCGCGCCGCACCGTCACCAAGTACCGCAAGCAGCTCGGGATCCCCTCGAGCTACCTGCGCCGCAAGTTCGGAGCCACGTCATGACCAGCTACGACCCGTTCTCCTTCGGACAGGTGAGCCTCGATGGCACCCCCGGTCCCGGCCAGGCGTCGCCGGACGACCTGCTGTTCGCCGAGGCCGGGCCGGTGCGGCAGGCCGCACCGGCAGGGGCAGGGTGGGGTGCGAAAGCGCCCGGCGCCGCGCGCGGCCACGCCGGAACGCAGGACGCGACTTCGATCGAGCAGTTCGGCGTCGACATCCTGGGTGAGGACGCAGCGGCAGCGACCCCGAAGTTGGAAGCGCCCGCCGTCGCGAAGCACCCGACGGCCGCGCCGTCACCGCGCCCCGCTGCCGACGCTGTCGCGCGCGTGCGTTCGCCGAACGC
>JBASWX010000687.1:0-4573 GCA_049276695.1 Planctomycetota bacterium | reverse complement strand
GTGCGGAGTGGCGCCGACGGCCGTTTCCTGTTCGCGAGCGTCGTGCCGGGCAAGGTGCCGCTCGCGGCGCGCGCGCGCGGCCTCGCGCCGTGGCAGCAGGAAGTCGAAGTGGCGGCGGGTCGCCGCGAGGAAGTGACGATCCGCCTGCTCGCCGGTGCGGTGGTGTTCGGCACCGTGCGCGATGGCGCGGGGGTGGCGTTGGCCAAGGTCGATGTGCAGGCCGGCGACTGGGACGACCTCGGCAGCCGCAGAACGGTGAGTGCGGCCGATGGCACGTTCCGTATCGAGGGGCTGCCGGTCGGCGAACTGGTCGTGCGCGCCGACGACGACCAGCGCGGCAAGGCGAACGCGACGCTGCAGCTCGTTGCCGGCGAGCAGCGCCGTTGGGATCCGGTGCTGTCGGCGGGGGTGCAGCTGCGCGGGCGCGTGCTCGACCACGACGGCAAGCCGGTCGCCAAGGTGATGGTCGAGGGGCAGCAGGAGAAGCCGAGCCGCGGCGACTGGTGGCACGGTTTCGAGAACACCGACGCCGACGGCCGCTTCGCGCTGGCGAACTGCAAGGAGGGCAAGCCGATCCGGCTGGCGTTCCGTCGCCAGGGCACGTTCCCGGAGCTGGTGCTGACCGGTGTGGTGCCGACGGCCGAGGAAGTGGTCGTGACGCTGCCCAAGGAGGCGTGGGTCCACATCCAGGGCACGGTGCTCGGTCCGGACGACGAGGTGCTGCCGAACGTGCACGTGTCGCCGTACATGAAGAACAGCTTCTCGGGCTCGCCCGCGGAGACCGCCGACGCCAAGACCGGTGCGTTCCGCTACGGGCCGTACCCACCCGGCACGTACGGGCTGACGTTGTCAGCGGCAGGCTTTCCGACCATGCGCTTGCCGGATCGCCAGCTCGGCCCCGACGAGACGTGGGACCTCGGCACGCTGAAGTTCGTGCGCGGCGGCAACCTGGTCGTGCAGATCGTCGGCAGCGACGTGCCGCCGAAGTGGACCCTCGAGATCCAGGACGAGGCGGGCAGCCGCGTCGAGTCGGTCGAGACGCAGCAGGGCGCGGGCCGTTCGTCGCCGCTGGTGCCCGGCAGCTACCGGTTGCAGGTCGGCGGCGAGAAGTTCGCGAGTGCCCGGCACCCGTTCGAGATCCGCGCCGACCGCGAGACGCGGCTCGACGTCCCGGTGAACGCCGGCGTGCTGGCGAAGATCGAGTGCACGCTGCCGCTGGCGGCGCGCGACAGCACCCGCGTGCTGGTGACCGTGCGCAGCGCAGGTGGCGAGGTGGTCTGGCGGGGCACGGCGTGGCCACGCGGCGGCGGGCTGCCGCAGGCGTCGATCGCGCTGCCGCCGGGCGACTACGCGGTCAGCGCGGAGGCTGGTGAGCTGGCGGCGAACGGATCGCTGCGCGTCGCGGCGCCCGGGCCGGGGTCGCTCGCACTGACCTTGCAGCCGCGCTGACCGTCGCGCCGCGGTGAGGGGCGCGTGCCTGGCCGGCATTCCTGGCAGGCGCCCCGTTGCGCCGGCCAAAACGGCAGCCTTCCGTTCCCACTTCGGGGTGGGCCGCCGCGTGCAACATCTTGGTCTGCATGGGCATCCGCTGAACCGATGCCCCGGCATGGCAACTGCTTGCGCCCGTGTGCGCGCGGACTCAACACCGCGCCCGAGGTCATCGCATGGACATCCAGAAGCTCACCCAGAGGTCGCAGGAAGCCCTGCAGCAGGCGCAGGCCAAGGCCGTCGAGCACGGCCACCAGCAAGTCGATTGCAAGCACCTGCTGCTCGCCCTGCTCGAACCCGCCGACGGTCTGGTGCGCGCCCTGCTGCAGCGCATGGAGGTCGCCGCCGACGCGCTGGCGAGTGCGGTGCAGGCCGAACTGCACAAGCTGCCGCGCGTCACCGGCCCCGGCTACTCGCCCGACAGGATCTTCCTGACGCCCGAGCTCGCGCAGGTGCTGACCGCCGCCGAGCAGCAGGCGACCAAGATGCGCGACGAGTACGTCTCGGTCGAGCACCTGTTCCTGTCGCTGCTGCAGCAGAGCAAGAACGGCCTGCGTGAACTGTTCCGCAAGGCCGGCGTCGACGAGAGCAGGTTCCTCAATGCGTTGAAGGAAGTGCGCGGCAACCAGCGCGTGCAGAGCAACAACCCGGAGGCGACCTACGAGGCGCTCGGCAAGTACGGCCGCGACCTCGTGCAGATGGTGCGCGACGGCAAGCTCGATCCGGTGATCGGCCGCGACGAGGAGATCCGGCGCGTGATCCGCATCCTGTCGCGCAAGACCAAGAACAACCCGGTGCTGATCGGCGAACCCGGTGTCGGCAAGACCGCGATCGCCGAGGGCCTGGCGCAGCGCATCGTGCGCGGCGACGTGCCCGAGGGCCTGAAGGACAAGACGGTGTTCGCGCTCGACATGGGCAGCCTGGTCGCCGGCGCCAAGTACCGCGGCGAGTTCGAGGAACGGCTGAAGGCGGTGCTGACCGAGATCAAGAACAGCGACGGCCGCGTGCTGCTGTTCATCGACGAACTGCACACGATCGTCGGCGCCGGCAAGGCGGAAGGCGCGATGGACGCCGGCAACATGCTGAAGCCGATGCTGGCGCGCGGCGAGCTGCACTGCATCGGCGCCACCACGCTCGACGAGTACCGCAAGTACATCGAGAAGGACGCGGCGCTCGAGCGCCGCTTCCAGCCGGTGCTCGTGGAACAGCCGAGCGTCGAGGACACGATCTCGATCCTGCGCGGCCTGCGCGAACGCTTCGAGGTGCACCACGGCGTCAAGATCCACGACCAGGCGCTGGTCAACGCCGCGACGCTGTCGAACCGCTACATCACCGACCGCTTCCTGCCCGACAAGGCGATCGACCTCGTCGACGAAGCGTGTGCCCTGATCCGGACCGAGATCGACTCGCTGCCGACCGAGCTCGACACCGTCAGCCGGCGCGTGATGCAGCTCGAGATCGAGGAGACCGCGCTGGCCAAGGAGAAGGATGCCGCCAGCAAGGCCCGCCTCGCCGAATTGAAGAAGGAGGTCCAGGAGCTGCGCGGCAAGGCTGACGCGATGCGCGCCCAGTACGAAGCCGAGAAGAAGTCGATCGGCGGCCTGCGGCAACTGCGGGAGAAGCTGGAGGGGCTGCGGCGCGAGCAGCAAGGAGCCGAGCGCCGCTACGACATGAACAAGGCCGCCGAGCTGAAGTACGGCGCGATCCCGGCTGCCGAGAAGGAACTCGCTGCGCTCGAGCAGAAGCTGGCCGGCGGTGGTGGCCGGGGAGGCGCGCGCTTGCTGCGCGAGGAAGTGACCGCCGACGAGATCGCGCAGATCGTCGCGCGCTGGACCGGCATCCCGGTCACGCGGCTGATCGAAGGCGAACGGGAGAAGCTGCTCAAGCTCGATCAGATCCTGCACCAGCGGGTGATCGGCCAGGACGAAGCGGTGCAGGTGGTAGCGGACGCGGTGATCCGCGCCCGTTCCGGCATCAAGGATCCGAAACGTCCGATCGGCAGCTTCCTGTTCCTCGGCCCGACCGGCGTCGGCAAGACCGAGCTGGCGAAGACGCTGGCCGAGTCGCTGTTCGACAGCGAGGACAACCTCGTGCGCATCGACATGTCGGAGTACATGGAGAAGCACGCGGTCAGCCGCCTGATCGGCGCGCCGCCCGGTTACGTCGGCTACGACGAGGGTGGTCAACTGACCGAAGCGGTGCGAAGGAAGCCGTACTCGGTGGTGCTGTTCGACGAGATCGAGAAGGCGCACCCGGACGTCTTCCACGTGCTGCTGCAGATCCTCGATGACGGCCGCGCGACCGATGGGCAGGGCCGCACCGTCGACTTCAAGAACACCGTGCTGGTGCTCACCTCCAACATCGGCGCGCCGATCCTGCTCGAGGGCATCACGCGCGAGGGCACGATCCGCGACGCGGCGCGCGACCAGGTGATGGCCGAGCTGCGGCGCCACTTCCGGCCCGAGCTGCTGAACCGCATCGACGACATCGTGCTGTTCAAGCCGCTGCAGACCGGCGAGATCCGCAAGATCGTCGACCTGTTGCTGGCTGGCCTGCGCGCGCGGCTCGCCGACCGCCGCATCACCGTGGAGGTGAGCGACGCGGCAAAGACGTTCCTCGCCAACCAGGGCTACGACCCGGTGTACGGCGCGCGGCCGCTGAAGCGCTACCTGCAGCGCGAACTGGAGACGCGCATCGGCCGGAAGCTGATCGCCGGCGAGGTGCCGGATGGCAGCGTGCTCCGGGTCGACGTCGCGGACGGAGCTCTGCACATCGACAGCACATCGGCGACGGCATCGGCAACGTCGTAGTGTCGCGACACTGGCGGACCATCCCTGGACCTTCAGGGTCGGCGTCTACGCGGTGAAGGAGGATTCTGGTAACCGCATCACGGCGAAGTGACGGACGCCACCGCGGCAGCGCGCTCGCAGGACGCCTTGGCGATCGACCTCGGGCTGGTTAGACTCATTTTCGACAGTTTGCCGGACAGCCCCCAGGGATCTCGCGGGTTTGGCGGCCGCGCCGGGATCGTTGGCACTACACGACCGCCTCGGCGGTTGAATGCGCGGGCCCGAGAGCGGTGACG
>JBASWX010000686.1:0-6417 GCA_049276695.1 Planctomycetota bacterium | reverse complement strand
CGCCCGAACGGTGCGAACGGCGGCGCGAATCCAGCCGGCCCGACCGGCAGCGAGCCCCGGCGCGACGAGGGCACGGCCGCTCCTGGTGGCACGCCGCGCCCCGAGCCGAAGCCTGCCGCGACCCCGGCGACCCCGGCCGCACCGGCGCGCATCGCCTACCTTGTCCGCGACAAGGACACGCTGGAGAGCGTGGCGCGAGCGAAGCTCGGCAGTGCGGCGCTGTGGCCGGAGATCGTCAAGCTGAACCCGGGCCTCGAACCGACGCGCGTGCGCGCCGGCAAGGAGATCTGGCTGCCGGGTCCATCGGCCGTGGCCGCGCTGCAGCAGCCCAAGCCCGGTCCGGCGATCGCGCCGCTGGCCGACGGTCGCACCTACACGGTCAGGAAGGGCGACAACTACGAACGCATCGCGGTTGCCCAGCTCGGCTCGAAGAAGCGCGCGCAGGAGCTGATGGAACTCAATCCGACGATCGAGCCCACGAAGCTACGGCCCGGCCACCGGTTGACGTTGCCGGCGAAGTGACCCCATGGTGCAGCGCGTGTGCCTGGTCAGCGGCGGGACGGGTGGCCACCTGATGCCGGCGTTGGCGTTGGCGCGGGCGCTGCACGCGGCCGGCCACGAGTCGCTGCTGGTCACCGAGGGTCGCGCCGTCGAACGCGAACTGCTGCGGCGTGAACTGCCGGACGTGACCGGCGTCGAACTGCCGCCGGCCGGCCGTTCGCGGCTCGGGCTGCCGTGGTGGCTGCTGCGTGCCACGGCGGCGGCCCGGCGGGTGCTGCGCGAGCAGCGCATCGATCGCGTCGTCAGCACCGGCGGTCGGCCATCGGTGCCGGTCGCCTTGGCGGCGAGGAGTCTGGGCGTGCCGGTCTACCTGCTCGAGCAGAACGCGGTGACCGGCCGCGCCAACCGGCTGCTGCGCCCGTTCGCGGAACGCATCTACCACGGCCTGCCGAGCCGCGAGCCGGTCTCGGCGCGGGCGCTGGTGACCGGCACGCCGCTGCGGCCCGAGATCGGCGCGATGTCGCGCGAGCGGGCGCGCGAACTGCTCGGCCTGCACGCGGCGACCCCGGTCGTGCTGGTCACCGGTGGCAGCCAGGGCGCACGGGCGCTCAACGAGACCGTGCCGCAGGCGCTGCTGCGGCTGCACCAGCCCCTGCAGGTGCTGCACCTCGCCGGGCTGCAGGCCGACGATGTCGTGCGCCGGTTCTATGCGGCCAGTGCAGGGCGCATCGTCGCGGTGGTGCGCCCCGTCGCGCACGACATGGACCGCATGTTCGCAGCCGCTGATCTGGTGATCTGCCGCGGTGGCGGCACCACGGTCGCCGAACTGTGCGCGGTCGGCCGCGCCGCGGTGATCGTGCCGTATCCGCACCACCGCGATCGGCAGCAGCTGCGCAACGCCGAGGTGCTGGCGAACGCCGGCGCCGCAGTCGTCGTCGAGGAGGCGGATCTCTCGGTCGAGACGCTGACGGGGCTGGTGCGCTGCCTGCTCGCCGATCCGGCGCGGCTGCTGGCGATGGGCACGTCCGCGAAGGGCTGCCTGCCGGGCGACGCCGCGGCGGCGATCCTGCGCGACATGGGGCTCGCCGCCAGGGCACCCGCCGCGAGCCCGGAAGCCGGGCGAGGGCAGCCATGATCGGCGAGGCGCCCCGGGAAGCGGTCGTGGCCGGCGCACCCGCGCCCGGTCTCGCCGGCGCCACGTTCGCGAGCAACCGCTTCCACTTCGTCGGCGTCGGCGGGGCCGGGATGAGCGGGCTCGCGCGCCTGTTCGCCGGCAGCGGCTGCACCGTGACCGGCAGCGACCAGAGCAGCGGCGCGGTGGTCGACCACCTGACCGGGGAAGGCATCGACGTGTGGATCGGCTGCCAGCCCGCGCGGGTGCACGGCCAGGACGGTTACGTGATCCGCAGCGCGGCGGTGCCGTTGGCCGACGGCGAAGTGCAGGAGTGCGTGCGGCGCGGCTTCACCTCGCTGCTGTACGCCGAGGCGGTCGGCCGGCTGAGCGAAGGGCGGCGCACGCTCGCGATCGCCGGCACGCACGGCAAGACCACGACCACCGGGCTCACCGTCGCCGCGCTGCGCGCCGCTGGGCTCGAGCCGTCGCACCTGATCGGCGGCGAGGTGCCCGAGCTCGGCGGCAACGGCCGTTGGGGCAACAGCCCCGAGTTCGTGGTCGAGGCCTGCGAGTTCAACCGCAGCTTCCACAACCTGCGGCCGTTCGGCGCCGCGATCCTGAACGTCGACCACGACCACTTCGACTGCTACCCGTCGACCGACGACCTGATCGAGGCGTTCGCCGGCTACCTCGCGCGCGTGCGGCCGGGCGGCACGGCGTTGGTCGAGGAAGGCGTGCCGCGCGCGGTGCTGAACAGCCTGCGCGGCGACGTGCGCATCCTGACCGTCGGTTCGGGCCTGTTCGCCGACCTCCGCGCCGTCGACGTGCGCGACGATCTCGGTCGCTTCGCGTTCGTGCCGGTGCTGCTCGGCCGCCGCCTGCCGCGCGTGCAACTGGCGCTGTCGGGGCGCCACAACGTCTTCAACGCGCTGGTGGCGCTCGGACTCGCGCACGTGGTCGGCGCCGACCTCGATGGGGCCTGCCGCGGGCTCGCGGCCTTCCACGGCGTGCGGCGGCGGTTCGAGCTGCACACTGGCAGCAACGGCGGCCTGCTGGTCAACGACTACGCGCACCACCCGGCCGAGATCCGGGCGGTCGTGCAGGCGGCGCGGCGGCGCTTCCCCGGCCGGCGCCTGCTGGCGGTGTTCCAGCCGCACCAGTTCCAGCGCACGCTGTGCCTGTTGCCCGAGTTCGGTCAGGCGCTCGGCACCGCCGACCTGGCGCTGGTGGTCGACATCTACGGGGCACGCGAGAGTGCCGAGATGCGGGCGTCGGTGTCGGCGCAGGACCTGGTCGCCGCGGTGCACGCCGCGGGCGGGGCCGCGGAGGCAGCCGGCGCGGTCGACGAGGTGCCGACGCGCGTGCAGGCGGTGCGGCGCGATGGCGACATCGTGCTGCTGCTCGGGGCCGGCGACATCGACAAGGCACTGGGAGGCATCGTTGCCGGGCTCTGACCTGCGGCTGGCTCTGCGGCCGATGCGCGGTGCCTTGCGCGAACGCGTGCACCTGGCGCCGCTGATGCACCTGCGCATCGGCGGGCCGGCGGAGTGGTTCGTCGAGCCGTTCGGCGAGGAGGACACCGCACTGGTGGTGCGCACCTGCCGCGAACTGGACGTGCCGCTGCGCGTGCTCGGCGGCGGCAGCAACGTGGTCGTCGCCGACGAGGGCGTGCCGGGCGCGGTGATCTGGCTGTCCAGTCTGAACCGCATCGTGCGCGACGGCAACCGGATCACCGCCGGGGCCGGCGTCACACTGCCGAGCCTGATGCGCGCGACCAAGGAAGTCGGCCTCGCCGGCCTCGAGAAGCTGGCCGGCATCCCGGCGATGGTCGGCGGCGCGGTGGCGATGAACGCCGGCACCCGCGATGGCGAGACCTTCGAGCACCTGGTGTCGCTGACGCTGGTCGACGCCGAGGGCCGGATCGTCGTGCACGGCCGCGACCGGTTCCGCGCCACCTACCGCGACGGCGGGCTCGGCGACGCGATCGTGGTGCAGGCGACGTTCGAACTGGCGCCCGACGATCCGAAGTCGATCTTCGACCGCTTCTCGGCGTCGTTGAAGCGGCGCAACCAGACCCAGCCGGTGACCATGCGCAGCGTCGGCTGCGTGTTCCGCAACCCGCAGGGCGACGCTGCCGGGCGGCTGATCGAGGCGGCGGGCTGCAAGACGCTGCGCGTCGGCGGCCTCGAGGTCAGCGGCGTGCACGCCAACTACTTCGTCAACGACGGCAAGGGCTCGGCGGCCGACTTCGTGGCGCTGATGGACGAAGTGCGCACACGGGTGCGCGGCAAGTTCGGCGTCGAACTCGCCCCCGAGGTCCGGTTCTGGGGATTCTGATCGCCGGGCGGTGCGCTGCGGCGTTCCGGTTCCGCTTGCATCGGTACGGCGACGGCAGTCTCCTGGCCGCCCCAACCGACACCGACCGCACACCGACATGACCGACGACGCCGTCCCGATCGAATTCAAGGGTCGCCACGACCACATCACCGAGCGCATGCAGGAACACGCGGCGAGCAAGCTGGCGCGGCTGTCGCGGTTCTCGGCGCGGCTGCTGCGCATCGAGGTGATCGCCGACCATGCCCACAAGAACCCCGAGGTCGAACTGATCGCGCACCAGCAGCGCGGCAAGCCGCTGGTCGCCAAGGGTCGCGGCACGTCGTTCTCGGCGACGATCGACCTGCTGGTCGACAAGCTCGAGACGCAGTTGCGCAAGGCGAAGGAGATGCGCAAGGACCACAAGACCCCCGACGGCAAGGCGACGCGCGCCGGTGGCGCGCGGCGCGGCAAGGACCGGCCCGGCGACGAGGAGACCTACGAAGACGCGGTGCGCAAGTCGCTGCGCGACTGACGCTGCGCGGCGTGCGGGCGAGCGGAGATCATGTCCATCTACCTCGACCTGACGCGACAGTTCAACGCGGGGCGGCTGCGCGCCATCGTCTGCAGCGGCCAGGCAGTCGTGCTGCTACGGCTCGCGATCGCCAGCAAGGACGGCGACTGGATCGTTCGCGAGGACGACGAGGCTCTGGCCCACGTGCTCGCGGTGCTCGAAGGCCACGGCGCCAGGTATCGCTTCGGTGCACCGCTGGACGTGCGCTGGCTGGCGCACGGCTGGAGCTCGCACTTCCAGTTCACTGCGAACGGCCTGCGCGTGCGCACCGACTTCTTCACCCGGCCGCCGCGTGTCGGCGTTCCGGAGCTGGCGGCGCTGTGGCGGGAACAGGAGGGCAGGGATCCGCCGTTCACCGGGCCCGGCGTGCTGCTGCGCATCAAGCAAACCGCACGCGAGAAGGACTGGCCGATCGTCGGTGAGCTGGCACGACTGCTGCCGGACGCGCGGTCGCAGATCCTGCACTCGCGCAGCGCCCGCGATCTGCTCGCACTGGCGGCGCAGCAGCCGGGCCTGGTGCGCGAGCTGGCGGCGACGAGGCCGGCGCTGCTCGCGGTTGGCAGCGGACTCGAGGCGCTGCGGCTCGAACTGGAACGCGAGCGCTTCGCCGTGATGGACGCCGACAGCCGCCGCCTGCACGGCTACCTGGTTGCCGCGCGCGAACTGGAGCGGCAGTGGCCTGCCCTCGACGCGCAGGCCGCGGGGCTGCCGCTGCGGGCGGCGCACCGGCTGGTGGTAGACTGTGCGGCGCGATGCCTGCCCCGCGACCCGCTGGACCCGAACACGATCGTTTCCTGAGCGAGGAGGATCTCGACCTCGCCAACCTGTCGTGGCAGGAATTGCTCGGCTGGTGGGACGAGTTCCTGCGGCAGGCCCAGGCGTCCAACGACCTCGATGCCGACGAGTACTCGCACGGCGTGTTCGCGTTGCCGCGGCGCGATTGGCCGTTGCCAGCGAAGCGTCCGACGCAGTGATCGCCACCGCGGATGCCGGCAGCCCCCGATCGCATGCACCGCAGTGCCGGCAGTTTCCGTCCATCGGCCGCGCCGCGCGATCAGGCTCGGCGCCCGCCGTGCGGACTTGGCGTTGCGCGCGCAGCCCGCTTTCCCGACACTCGCCGCGATGATCCTGACGTTGGTCGAGGCCGCCGCGCTGGTCGGCGAACTGGCAGCGAAGAACAAGAGTGCGGCCCTCGAGGAACTGCTCGCCGAGGCGCGGGCGGCGGGTGCGTTCCCGGCCAAGGTGCAGAAGGCGCTGGGCAAGCGGCTCACCGACCGCGAGGCGATCGGCAGCACGGGGCTCGGCAACATGGTCGCGGTCCCGCACGTGAAGGGCGACGAGGTGAGCCGGCCGGCCCTGGTGCTGGCGCGGTCGAAGAAGGGGCTCGAGTGGCAGGCCATCGACGGCCGTCCGGTCCACATCGTGTTCCTGCTGGTGTCGCCGGCCGATCAGCCCGAGAACCACCTGCAGGTGCTGCGCTGGATCGCGGGCCTGGCCCGCAACGCCGACTTCCGGCGGTTCCTGATGGATGCCAAGGACGCCCCGGCGATGCGCGACCTGCTGCGCGAGATGACCGGCAAGGCGGGCTCGTGACGGGACCGGAGGCCCGGCTGCGGGTCAAGCTGAACAACAAGCACGGACTGCACGCGCGCCCGGCGCACCTGTTCGTGCAGACCGCGAACGCCTACGCCAGTTCGCTGCGCGTCGGTCGCGTCGACCAGACCGAGCGCGTCGACGGCAAGTCGATCATGGGCATGATGATGCTGGCCGCCGAACGCGGCGTCGAACTGGAGCTGGAGGCCGCCGGGCCGGACGCCGAGGCGATGCTGCGGTCGCTGGCGGAACTGGTGGCAGCGAACTTCGGCGAGGAGTGACCGGCCGGCGCCACCGCGGCGGTGGCGCGGCTACGGCAACC
>JBASWX010000685.1:0-8120 GCA_049276695.1 Planctomycetota bacterium | reverse complement strand
GCCGCCGCCGACGCGGCGGCCGGCCTGCAGCGCATCGCCGCGTTCCGCCGTCGCGGGTTGTTGCTCGCCGAGAACTGCCAGTGGCCGTTGGTGCTGCCGGCGCTGTTCGAACTGCACCCGGAGCTGCGGCGCACGCCGGTGCGTTCGGTCGCGATGGGGCTCGGCCCCGCCGCGGCAGGGCGCGCGATGGTCGAGGATTCGCTGTCCCACCTGCTCAGTGTCGTGCAGGCGCTCGTCCCCCTGCACCCCGGTGCGTTGCCGGCGGCGGTGCGTCAGGGTGACGGCGGTGCCCTGGCGACGCGCAACGACGTGCACTTCACGTTGTCCGGACCGGACGGCCCGATCGCTGTCGAGCTGCAGCTGCAGCAATGCCCGCAACAGCCGCGCCCGGCCTGGCTCGCCGTGAACGGCCGCCGCATCGACCGCCGCCTCGGCCCCGACTACAGCCACGCCTTCGTCGCCGCGGACGGCCGCGCCGTGCACGTCCGGGATCCGCTGCACCAGCTCGTCGATGGGGTCATCGCGGCCGTGCGCGCCGGTTCAGGAGCGGCGAACGTGGCTCGCGCCGATGGCATCGCGCTGCGGCTGCGACTCTACGCGGCAATCCTCGAGGCTCTTGCCGCTGCCGGCCGATAGTATATACAGGTGTCATGACACGAGCCAAGTTGTTCCGCAATGGTGGCAGCCAGGCAGTACGTTTGCCGAAGGACTGTCGATTCGAGGGCGACGAAGTGCTCGTTCACCGCCGCGGCAAGAGCGTCGTTCTCGAACCGGCGAACGAGTGGCCAGAAGAGTTCCTGGCCGTGCTCGGTGCATGGTCGGAGGAGATCGAACGGCCGCGCAGCGGCAAGGTGACCGGGGTCCGCGACCCGTTCGCCCGGCGATGATGTGGATGTTGGACACCGACTCGGTGAGCTTCGCGCTGCGCGGCGAGGGGCGTGTCGCCGCGGAGTTGCGCCGGCGGGCGCCTTCCCAGGTCTGTGTCAGCGCGGTTACCGTGGCCGAGCTGTGGTTCGGCGTCGAGAAGCGGCGGTCGACGAAACTACGTCGGATCGTTCAGGCGTTTGTGGACACGATCGAGGTCGCCGCCGTCGATGCCGATGTCGGCCGCCGCTTCGGTGAGGTTGCTGCCGCCTTGGCCGAACGTGGCAAGCCCATCGGGGCCTTTGACGCGCTGATCGCGGCGCATGCACTGCACACCGGTTCGGTGCTGGTCACCCACAACGTGGCTCACTTCCGGCTGGTTTCCCGCCTGCGGCTCGAGGACTGGTACTGACGACCGCGGAGCTTCGCCGTCGTTTGGCGTGCAGATCGAGCGCTTTTCGAGCACGCGCTCGTCGACACACCGCCCAGGGTCGGTGTCCTGCAACAGTTCCGCCATCGCCGACCCGTCGACGTCGATCCTCAGGAACCGCGTTCCTTGCGGACCGCGAGAGCAGCTGACTCTGCGAGCATCACCGGATTGTGGGAACGCCGGCGCTTCCGCATTCCCTCGGGCGTCGCCAGCGCGGCCAGTTGCGTGATCTCGTCGAGCAGTAGTTCGGACAGCGACTTGCCGGCCTGGGCCGCGCGAGCCTTGAGCGTCCGGTGCACCTTCTCCGGCACGTTTCGGATCTGGATGTTCGTGGCCATGCCAACAGCCTCTGTGCATGCACCCGGCGTGTCCAGTGACGCCGTGTCCTGTACGTCGCGCCCGTCGCCGAACTGGCGCAGGACGCGGGCAAGCCTCTCGGGTATGGTCTGCGCGCCACCCCACCCGCACCCGTGAACGAACCCCAACGAGCGCCCGCTCCCACGCCCGCCGCCCCTGCCCCCGAGACGCGCACCATCGAGAAGGTGCACGACTTCGCGCAGAAGCTGCAGCAGCCGAGCCTGTGGGGCAAGGTCGTCGACTACGTGCAGTGGCAGCGCGCGGCGCGGGCCGCCGCGGCCGCGGGCCAGCCGGTTCCCGACATGCCGGATCTGGCGCCGCTGTCGATCAACCTCGACCTGACCACGGCGTGCAACTACAAGTGCGACCACTGCATCGACTGGGACATCCTCAACAGCAAGGAGAAGCACGAGGACCAGGAACTGCGCGCGTCGATGACGCGCATGGCCGAACGCGGTCTGCGCAGCGTGATCCTGATCGGTGGCGGTGAGCCGACGCTCTATCCCGGCTTCGTGCCGTTCGTGCAGTTCCTGAAGGGACTCGGGCTGTCGGTCGCGGTGGTCAGCAACGGCAGTCGCGGCGAGAAGCTGTCGCAGGCTGCCCCGTTCTTCACCGAAGGCGACTGGGTGCGCCTGTCGCTCGACTCGGGCAGCAACGACGTGTTCCGGCGCATGCACAACCCGTCGAGTGCGACCTGCAACCTCGACGAGATCTGTTCGTGGATCCCGAAGATCAAGGCCGCGAACCCGGCGCTGCAGCTCGGCTTCTCGTTCGTGATCACGTGGAAGGGTGGCAGCCGGGGTGCGGTGAAGGTGATCGAGAACATCCACGAGATGGTGATGGCCGCGAAACGCGCGTCGGACGCGATGTTCGACTACATCTCGTTCAAGCCGTTCCTCGAACGCCAGGAGGACGGCGCCGAGGTGATGGATCCGGCGAAGACCGAAGCCGAACTGCAGGCGGTGACGGCGCGCATCCAGCAGAACCTCACCGATGCGCGGGCGGCGGTGCGTCCCGGCTTCCGAGTGCTGGCCAGCACCAACCTGCGCGTGCTGATGAGCGGCACGTGGCGCGACTACACCAAGCAGCCGAAGGTCTGCCACATGCAGATGCTGCGGCAGGTGGTGACGCCGCTCGGCACCTTCAACTGCCCGGCGCATCGCGGCGTCGACAAGGCGCAGCTGGGCGGCAAGGACCTGTGGCAGGTGCCGCCGGGTGCGCAACACGCGACCGCGAAGATCCTGGCCGGCTTCGACGCCAGCCACGAATGCCGCGAGGTGACCTGCCTCTACAACAGCACCAACTGGTGGCTCGAGGAGCTGGTCACCGCCGGCAAGCAGTTGCCGGCCGCGGCGCCGAGCGCCGAGCAGCGCGACTGGTTCCTGTAGGCGGTCGCGGAGGGCGGGCCGGGCGCATCACGGCAACGGTGACGATCCGGCGATGGGGGCGAGCTTCGCCAGCCGTGCCAGCCCTTCCTGGATGTTCTCGCGCGCCGCGCCTTCGGTGGCCAGCCGCAGCCGCGTCGCGAAGACGAACGCCTCACCCCACTTCGCGGTGTGGCTCGACTCGACGACCTCGTCGGCGAGTGCCTGGCCGCCGCCGTTCCGCTGCAGTTGCCAGCGGGCGGTGATCCGGACCGTCAGGTTGGCGCCCATCTCCGGTTGGGTCAGCTTCTCGAAGTGCACGGTCAACTGGCAGTCGGCGCCGTTGCCCCGCACCACCGAACGGAACGTCTGTGCCTTGCCGATCGCCTGCTCGAGCGCCCACTGGAAGTCGGCGCTGCCGATCGCGCTCGAGTCGCCGGAGCTGCCGCGCGTGATCGTCGTCGCGACGCTCGCCGCGTGTCGTTGCGCGACCGCCAGCTCGGGTGGCACCATTGCCGCCCGCTCCGCCGGCGACGTGCAGGCGCCGGCGACGGACAGCAGGGCGAAGGACCAGGGACCACGGCGACAGCGATGGAGGGCCATGCGCCGCACGCTAGCGTTCCGGGCGGCCGGGCGCACGACCGGCGGCGGCGGAGCCGGTCGCCGCCGCTACAGCGTGCCGAGCAGCAGGTCGACGCCGTTCGCGGTCAACAGCCCCAGCGGGTTCGAACCCGGCGGCACCATCGCCGCACCTTGCACGTAGACGTGCGAGTTCGACAGCGACGGCGTGTTCGGGATCGCCAGGTTCCACGGCGTCGATGCACCGAGCGGGAACAGCGTCTGGACCACGGTGTTCTGCGCGTAGAGGAAGCAGTTCGGCGCGTTGATCACCGCCAGGTTCAGCGCCGGCGTCACCGCGGCGAAGCCGATCACCACGAGGCCGATGCTGCTCGCGGGAGCCGGCACGTTGGTGAGATTGATCGTCTGCGTGGTGCCGAGGATCGGCCGGTTGACCGGCGTGAACGTGAGCCCGGCGGCATCGACGGTGACCTGGAACGGCATCGCCACCGAGATGTCGGTGTTCGGCGGCACGGTGCTGACGCCGCGGCTGCGGCCGACGATGCAGGTGTTGACCTGGCTGCCGATCGAGCGGTAGCGGAACTCGACGGCGCCGGTGTTGCGCAGGACCAGCTGGCAGCTGTTACCGACCGTCGTGTTGTAGTGCGGCACGTTGTTCCAGGTGAAGTAGACGGCGGTGTTGCTCGCGTCGACGTCGTAGTGGCAGGTGCCGCCGGCAGTCGGATTCAGGTCCATCCACAGCGGTGCGAGGCGGGCCGGGCCCGCCACCAGGGCGGCGATGGTCGGCTGGTAGTCGGCGACCGTCGAGGTGCCGTTCAGCCACACGTAGCCGTTGCTGCACATGCGCACCTGGGTTGTCGAACCGCCGGGGAAGCTGAACGCGAACGGCAACGTGAGCACGCCGCTGACCGAGTCGTCGGTCAGGCCGAGGTTCGCCGCGATTGGCGTGAACCACGCGTTGGCGCCGCTCTGCACCGTGTAGCCGTTCGCGATCGGCGCATGGTTGACCGTGACCGTCGTCACCGCGCTGCCGCCGAGGTCGAACGTGCTCGCGGCGAACGTCTGCGCGTAGGCGCCGTTCGTCGTGTAGCAGCCGGTGCCGTACGGCGTTGCCGCCGCGACCGTGCCGCCGGCGCCGCCCAGCGTGTTGAGCGTCATCGCGCCGGTCCCGGTCGGGTCGAGCCAGTTCGACAGCCGCGTGGTGTTGGTGCCGCCGCCGGTCCACGAGGTCGAGAAGCGGCCGTACCAGTCGGCCAGGTTGTTGCCGCAGGCGGCGTAGCCGCCGTGCAGCTGCCCGATCACGCGGCGGTTCTGGTCGAACAGCGGCGAGCCGGAGGAGCCGGGCTCGGTGGTGCCGTCGTCCCAGTCGGCGACGCGGACGTGCGTGCCGTCGCCGGGCGACGCGCTGCCGAGGTAGGTGGTCGTCGTCGTCGCCTGGTACTCGAACGAGATCTTCTTGGCGTCGCCCTGCGGATGGTGGATCGCCACCGCCGAGGTCGAGTTGCCGGTGCCGCGGTTCCAGCCCAGCCGCGTGATGCCCCACGCCGGGTTCGGCGTGCTGGTCAGCTCGACCAGCGTGAAGTCGGAGGGCGAATACGCCGAACGCCAGGCCGAGCCGGACGTGAACAACGTCGGCGGCGCACCGCTGCCGCCGCACGTCGTCTCGTTGTAGTTCCAGTAGCAGACCAGCGACGCGGCGTTGCCGGAGGTGACGCCGCAGTGGTAGGCGGTCAGGAAGTAGTTCTTGCCGTCCTGCGCGGTGTTGTTGAGCAGCGAGCCGGTGCAGAAGATCGAACCGCCCTGCGACATCGCGGCGACCGCGGGGATCTCGGCGGCCCAGCCGGCGGAGATCGGGCACACGACGTCGAAGTTGCAGGTGCCGGAAGCGCCGTCGATGCCCGACGGCAGCGCGTCGGCGCCAGCACCGAAGAAGCGGTAGCCGGCACCGACCTGCACCAACCGGAACTGCACCTGCGGCCGGTTCGCGGTCGGCACGTAGATCTCGGCGACGATCTGCTCGGTGCGCACGACCGGCGTCCACAGTTCGCCGCTCGCGGAGTGATCGGCGGCGTCGAACGGCCGCACGACGTCCTGGTAGTCGGAGCTGTAGACCATCAGCCGCGCGTTCGCCGGCATGAGATACTGCTGCGCACCGAGATTGACGTGGCTGCTGTTCGGCGCATGGATGCGCAGCCGCCACAGCGACCACGTCGCGTCGAGCTCGTCCCAGCTGCCGTGGGTCGTCGGATCGGCGGCGACCGCGACGGGGATCGCGTAGCGCGCCGGCTGGCCGTTGGCGCGCCGCAGCCGGTCTTCCTGGCTGATCGCGGTGCGATCGAGTGGTGCCACGCGCAGCACCGCGACGTCGGCGAGCGGGCGGGCCTTCGGATGCACGCGACCGACCGGGTCGATCTGGGCCAACAGGGATGGAACGAGAACGGCGGCCGCAAACGCGGCGTGCGGGAATCGTGGCATGGCGGATGCAGGGACGAGCGGTCGCGAGGCGGCGACCGGTGCGACGAACATAGCAGTTGGCGTGGAGGCGTCGACGGCGACGTTGGCACGTCGCGGCCGGCGTTTGCGCACCGGCGGGTGGTGGTCGCGATGGCATCGGGCGCCCGCCGCCCGCCGATCCGGCGCTGCGCACTTCGCCGGACCGCGCGGCCTCGCTACCGTTCCCGCCCCGTTCGTGACCGCGCGCGGGCGTCGGCAATGACCCATCCGCAAGTCGTTCGCGTCTACAGCACCTACCAGGACCCCGACCAGGAGTGCCCGTGGCAGAGCGTCGCGCCGCGCGGGGCCACCGGTTCGGGCGTGATCGTCGGTCGCCAGCGCATCCTGACCGGCGCGCACGTCGTCGCCAACGCGACGTTCGTGCAGCTGCAGAAGCAGGACGATCCGACCAAGGTGCCGGCGCGCGTCGTCGCGATCAGCCACGACTGCGACCTGGCGCTGCTCGAAGTCGACGACGCGGCGTTCACCGCGGGCATCAAGGCAGCGCAGATCGGCGAACTGCCGCGGCTGCGCGATGCGGTGCAGGTGGTCGGCTATCCGATCGGCGGCGAGGAGGTGTCGATCACCGAGGGCGTCGTCTCGCGCATCGAGGTGCAGCGTTACGAACACAGCCAGCGCCACCTGCTCGCGGTCACCGTCGACGCGGCGATCAACGAGGGCAACAGCGGCGGCCCGGTGTTCGCGCGCGGCAAGGTGGTCGGCATCGCGTTCCAGGCGCTGCCAGACGCCGAGAACATCGGCGAGATGGTGCCTGCACCCATCATCGCGCGCTTCCTCGCCGGCGTGCAGCACAAGAAGGACCCGCAGGTGCCGGGCATCGGTATCACCACGCAGCCGCTCGAGAACGAGGCGTTGCGGCGTCACCTCGGCATGCGCCCCGCGCACTCGGGCGTGCTGGTCACCGCGGTGCAGTTCGGCACCTCGGCGTGGGGCCAGCTCGAAGTCGGCGACGTGCTGATGGCGCTCGATGGCCTGCGCATCGCCGACAACGGCACCGTGCGCTATCGCGGCCGCTACCGCTGCCAGTTCGACGCGGTGATCGGCGACCACCATTGCGGCGACGTGGTGACGGCGAAGGTGCTGCGCAAGGGCGAGGTCATGACGCTGCGCCTGTCGATGCAGCCGATGGCGTGGCTGGTGCCGCGCATCGAGTTCGACCGGCGGCCGATGTGGTTCCTGTATGGCGGGCTGGTGTTCCAGCGGCTGACCGCCGAGTTCCTGCGCATCTGGGGCGAGCAGTGGTGGGACAAGGCGCCGAAGGAACTGCTGCACCTGTACTACTCGGGGTTGCGCAAGCCCGAGCAGCAGGAGGTCGTGGTGCTCGCGCACGTGCTCGCCGACGCGGTGAACGTCGGCTACGAGCCGTTCGCCAACGACGTGGTCGCGACCGTGAACGGCCACCGCCCGGTCGACATGCGCGACTTCGTGGCCAGGATGGACGCGGCGGCGGGCGAAGTGGTGCTGAAGCTGACCAGCGGCGCCACCGTGTTGCTCGACGGCAAGGCGGCGAAGGCGGCGATGCCGCGCATCCTGGCGCGCTACCACGTGCCGGGCGACCGTTCGCCGGACCTCGCGGCGCGATTGGCGCGCCGGCTGCGGCGCCGAGGCTGAGGGCTGGGACGTTCGCAGAGAAAGTGGTCGCCCAAGACGACCGGATTGTCGATAATCCGGTCTCCATGGACGACCGGATTGTCGACGCCGTGCGCCAGAAGCTCGGCGACGCCGCGGCGCTGCCGTTCCCGCCGCTGACGCCGCGCGAGGCCGATGGTACGGTGCCGGACGGCAAGGTGCGCGCCGTGATCGGGATGCGCCGTGCTGGCAAGACGACGTTCCTGTTCCAGTGCCTCGCCGAGCGACTGGCCGGCGGCAGCTCGTCTACTTCAACTTAGACTCATTTTCGACAGTTTGCCGGACAGCCCCCAGGGATCTCGCGGGTTTGGCGGCCGCGCCGGGATCGTTGGCACTACACGACCGCCTCGGCGGTTGAATGCGCGGGCCCGAGAGCGGTGACG
>JBASWX010000684.1:0-9225 GCA_049276695.1 Planctomycetota bacterium | reverse complement strand
CCTTGACGCTGGTGGCCAGCCACGCGCGTTGGACCGGCCCACTGCGCCTCTTGTGGTGCGAAACCACGCAGCTGCTGCAGCAGCCGATCCGCGTCGTCGCCAACGTCCGGGCGGTGCGCGCCCGCACCGCGCGCATGGTCGAGAACCGCGAGTTCGCGACCGGGCTGAAGGTCGAGCGCTTCCTCGGCGACGGCAGCGATTTCGATTCGCTGCGCGAGTTCGTCGTCGGCATGGACCGCCGCGCAATCGACTGGAAGGCCACCGCGCGCCACCGCGAGGTGCTGTGCCGCGAGTACCGGGCCGAACGCGACCATCCGGTCATGCTGTGCGTCGACAGCGGCCGGTTGATGAGCGAGCCGCTGCAGGGCAAGCCGCGGCTGGACCACGCGATCCTGGCGGCGCTGCAGCTCGCCTGGGTCTGTCTGCGCACCGGCGATCGTGTCGGCCTGTTCGCGTTCGCCGACGAACCGCAGCGCCCGCTGCTGCCGCAGGCTGGCGTGCACGCGTTGCAGGCGATCCAGGAGCGCCTGGCCGCGCTCGACTACTCCCCCGCCGAGACCAACTTCACGCGGGCGATGACCGGCCTGCTGCAGCAGTTGCGGCGCCGCACGCTGGTGGTGCTGTTCACCGACTTCGTCGACAGCATCACGGCAGAACTGATGCTGCGCAACGTCACCTGGTTGGTGCGTCGGCACGTGCTGTTGTTCGTCGCGATGCGCGACCCGCTGCTGGCGCAACTGGCGGCGGCGGCGCCGGCGACCGTCGACGACGTGCACCGGGCGGTCGTCGCCGAGGAGATCCACCGCGAACGGCTGCTGGTGCTGGAACGCATCCGCGCGGCCGGGGCGATGGTGCTCGACACCGAAGTCGAACAGCTCGATGCCGGACTGATCGAACGTTACCTGCAGATCAAGCGCCGGGAGCTGGTGTGAGCGATCCGCTCACCACGCCGTGGTCGGTGCAGTTCCGGCGCGAACGGCAGGCGGCGTGGATGGAGCTCGAGAACCTGGTGACGCGCAGCGAGAAGCAGGGCTTGCGCAGCCTGGGCGGCGAGAGCGTGGCCCGGTTGCCGGTGCTCTATCGCGCCGCGCTGTCGTCGCTCGGCGTCGCCCGCTCGTCGGTCCTCGACCACAACCTGCGGCTGTACCTCGAGGCGCTGGTCGCGCGCGCCTACCTCGTCGTCTACGCCCCGGAGCGCGGCGTGGTCGGCGTCGCCACGGCATTCGTTCTCCACGGCTTTCCGCGCGCCGTGCGCTCGATCGTCGGGCACGTCGCCGTGGCGGCCGGCCTGGTCGTGCTCGGCGCCGCCATCGCCTGGGCGATGGTCGCCGCGAACGCGGACCACTTCTACCTGTTCGTCGATCCGGACATGGCTTCCGGGCGCGACCCCGTCGCCTCGACCGAGAACCTGCGCCGCACCTTGTTCAGCGGCCACGAAGACCAGAGCCTGCTGACGTTCGCGACCTTCCTGTTCACCCACAACTCCTCGGTCGGCATCCTCGCCTATGGCCTCGGGTTCGTGCTCGGGCTGCCGGTCGTGCTGCTGCTGCTCTACAACGGCATGATGCTCGGCGCGATGTCGGCGCTGTTCCACGAACGGGGCCTCGGTGTCGAGTGGTGGTCGTGGGTGGCGCCGCACGGCGTCACCGAGCTGACCGCGATCGTGCTCTGCGGTGCCGCCGGTCTCGCCATCGCCGGACGCGTCGTGTTCCCCGGCCGGCAGTCGCGGTTGCAGGCACTGGCCGAGGCCGGGCGGCGCATGGGCGGCGTGGTCGCCGGCAGCGTCGTGATGCTGCTGCTCGCGGCCCTGGTCGAGGGCGTCTTCCGCCAGATCGTGACCCACGTGCCGACGCGCTACGCGATGGCGACGACGTTCGCGCTGCTGTGGGCCGCGTACTTCCTCGCCGCCGGGAGGCGCGGGCGATGAACGCGCTGCTGGTCGATGGTCTGCCGCCGCAGCTGGTGCGCAGCCCCGAGGGCATCGAGCTGCACTTCCAGACCGCGGCGGCGACCGAACGGCTGGTCGCGTTGGTGATCGACCTCGGCATCGTGCTGCTGCTGTTCGTGATCGGCATCGCGCTGGCGCCCATCGCGGGCCTGGGCCCGGTGCTGCTCTGGTTGTTCGTGCTGCGGCACGGCTACTTCCTGTGGAGCGAGACGCGCGGTCGCGGCACCACGTTCGGCAAGCGCCGGTTCCACCTGCGCGTCATCCGCGCCGACGGTGGCCCGCTCACCACCGAGATCCTGCTGGCGCGCAACCTGACCCGCGAGGTCGAACTGTTCCTGCCGCTGATCGTGCTGCTGGTCCCCGACGTGCTGTTCGCCGAACACCAGGGCGTCGTGCGCGCCGTTGCCGGCCTGTGGGTCCTGGGCCTGCTGTTCTTCCCGCTGTGCAACGCGCAACGGCTGCGCATCGGCGACCTGCTGGCGGGCACCCGCGTCGTGCTGTCGCCCCCCGTCAGGTTGGCGCGCGACCTCGCCGACGCGCGCACGCCGGTGCGGGCGACGGCGGCGACGACGACGGCATCGCCACCCGAGTTCGCGTTCTCCGCAGCCCAGCTGGCCATCTATGGCGAGCACGAGTTGGCGGTGCTGGAAGACGTGCTGCGCAAGGCGCGCAGCGAGGGCGGGGAACGCACCCTCGAGGAAGTCGCCAAGGCGATCGGCCGCAGGATCGCCTGGCCCGACCTGCCGGCGCTGGCGGGCCGCCATGCGCGGTTCTTGCAGGCGTTCTACACGGCACAACGCCAGCACCTGGAGCAGCAGCTGCTGCTCGGCCGGCGCCGGCTGCAGAAGCACGGCAAGCGTCGCACGTAGCGCCGCGGGCGATCGGGGTGCAGCACGGAAGCGCGCACTCGCGATGGCGACGTTCCCCGGTATCCTGGCCGCTGCACCACCCCGACCGACGAACGCTCCCGCCCCGATGACCAACGTGCACGCGCCGATGCAGCCGAGCAAGCTGCAGAACTACAACAGCCCGCGCGGCGCCTCGGCCTACAAGGCCGACTACCAGAACAAGCTGCACCGCAAGTGGAGCGACAAGCGCGAACGCGCCCTGCTGGCCCGCTGCTTCGCCAGGATCGGCAAGGTCGGCACGATCCTCGACCTGCCGTGCGGCCACGGCCGCCTGTCCGACCTGCTGCGCAGCCATTGCAACCTGCTGGTCGAAGCCGACTGGTCGTTCACGATGGTGTCGCTGAACCGCGGCGACCACGGCGACGACCAGCGCCGCTACTTCCGCGCCTCGGCGCTCGAGATCCCGCTGCCGGATCGCGCGGTCGACGTCGCGGTCAGCTTCCGGCTGTCGCACCACCTCGAGACCCAGGAACTGCGCGAGCAGCACCTGCGCGAGCTGTTCCGCGTCGCCGGCAAGCACGTGATCGTGACCTGGTTCTCGGCGACGTCGCTGAAGAACGTGCTGCGCGAGCTGCGCGTGCGCCTCACCGGCAAGAAGAAGAAGCACGTGCTGCGCAATGCGCGGGTCCGTGAGCTCGCCGCCGCGGCGGGCTTCACGCAGCAGTTGGCGCGGCCGCTGTTCCTGATCGGCTCGGGCCACGTGCTCGGCCTGTTCTCGCGTCCATGAGTCCCTCTGGCCCCGTGCCGTTCGCGGTGCAGCGCCTGGTGTTCATGGCACTGCTGCTCGGCATGACGATGTACATCGTCGCCGTCGCGGTCGTGCTGCAGATGGGTGGCGGCAAGGGCCTGGCCGAGCCCCCGATCGCACCGCTCGACACCGTGGTGATCGCGGTCGCGGCCGCGAGTGCCACCGCCGCCTTCGTGCTGCGCCCGGTGCTGCTGCGCGCGGTCGCCGGCCGGGACGAGGCGGCGCGTTCGCAGGCCGCGTTCCGTGCGACGCTGATCCCGGTGGCGATGCTCGAGGGCGGCTGCCTGCTCGCTACGACGGCATGGCTGCTGAACGGCAACGTGGTGCCCAACCTGGTCGCGGCGCTGGTGCTGCTGTCGCTGGCGATCGCGATCGTGCCGTTCAGCGATCCGGACGCCGGCGGTCGCTGACGATCGGACCAGGGTCGGCGAGCGCAGCGCATGGCCACGTTGACCCTCTCCCACTTCGAAGTCGCGCCGTTGCTGCGGGCGCGGCAGCAGGGTCTCGACGCGACCGATGGCTCGGGCGACCTCGGGCGCACCGTGGCGCCGGTCACGATCGCCGAGGGTGGCGCGTGCTTCTACGGCGACTCGTGGTTGCCGTGGCCCGATGCCGAACGTATCGCCGCCGCTCCGAACAAGTGTTTCCGCTTCGAGGCAGCCCAGTTGCTCGAGCTGCGCGTGTTTTCGGCGAGCACCGGCTGGGTGCGCACGCTGTTCCCGACCGGCCGCGCGCCGACGACGGTGGTGGCGGGGTTCACCATGCACCGCATCCAAGGCATCGACCCGCTCGAGGACACGGCGCGCAAGGTGGCAGTGGCATCGCCGCTGCGTGGGCGCGTGCTCGACACCGCCACCGGACTCGGCTACACGGCGATCGCGGCCGCGAAGGTCGCCGCGGCGGTCGATACCGTCGAACTCGATCCAGCCGCGATCGAGCTGGCTCGGCTCAATCCGTGGTCGCAGGAACTGTTCACCGCCGCCAACCTGAAGCAGCACGTCGGCGATGTCGCCGAGGTGATCGCCACGTTCCCCGATGCGCACTTCGCGCGCGTGCTGCACGACCCGCCGACGCTCAAGCTCGGCGGTGAACTGTACTCAGCCGCGTTCTACCGGCAGCTGCACCGCGTGCTCGCCAAGGATGGGCTGCTGTCGCACTACATCGGTGATCCGGCGTCGGTGTCGGGCGGCCGCACGACCCGCGGCGTGATCGAGCGCTTGCGAGCCGCCGGCTTCTCGCGGGTCGAGCGGCGACCTGCGGCGTTCGCGGTCGCGGCGTGGAAGTGACGGAACCGGTCACTGCCCGTAGGGAAACCCACCGCGCAGACAGCTGGCCAGGCGTGCGCACAGCGCCTGCAGGTCCGCCGCCGAGGGAGCCGTGCCGACCGCGGCGAGCAGGCGACGCGCCAACGGCCCCTGGCCGAGGATCGTGCGCAACGGGGCATCGAGCGCCGGATCGAAGTCGGCGACGTCGGGCAGCACCGCTTCAGCGAGTTCCCGCCACACCGCGGCTGCGCTGCGCGGCGAGCTGCCGAGCCCCAGGGCCCGCAGCAGGCCGGCATGCCCGATCATCGCCTGGTCGCCATCCTTGGCGACCGCCCACAGCACCGCCGCCAGTTCCTCGGTGCCCAGCGCCGCCAACGCCGCCCGATCACACCAGCGCTCGGCGCACAGCGCCCGCAGCACGGCGACCACCAGCGTGCAGATCGCGAGGTCGGCGGCCGGGCACTCCTGCGCATCGAGCGCGCGGATCTCGATCGCATCGCGGAAGAACTTGGCGACCACGCCACGGGAATTGAGCCACTCTTCGCGCAGCACGTGCTCGGGATCGAATGGCGCGATGTCGGACCAGATCGGCTCGAGGATCTCGGCGAAGTAGGCCGCTCGCGTCGCCACCGGTTCGGGCACGACGAGGCCGGCGATGCGCGGCACCCGCGCCTGGTTGTGGCGGTACACCTGCAGCCGCCAATCGAGCCAGCCGGTGAAGCGGCCGTCGCAGTACGGCGAGCTCGCCGCCAGCGCCGGCAGCAGCGGCAGCAGCGCGCGCGCGGCGAGGTGCAGCCGGCCGAACTCGTCGTCGTTGGCGAACGGCAGGTTCAGGTGGCAGCTCTGCAGGTTCGCCCAGCCGTGCCCGCGGCAGTCGAAGATGCGGTCGTAGGTCGCGTAGACCTCGCCGAACTGGTGCGGCCAACGCCGGAACTCGTGCGGCGCCATCGTCGGGTGCATGCCGCCGGGCAGCAGGCGCGCCCCCATGCCGGCGAGCGTCTGGTCGAGCCGCGCAACCGACTGCTGGAACGTCGCGGCGACGCCGCGCAGCGACGCGACCGGCACCGTGTTCTTCAGTTCGAGCACGTGCAACGCCAGCTCGTTCGACCAGGTGACCGGCCCGTCCTCGTGGTCGCCGACGTAGCGGCCGGCGAAGTGCCGCAGCAGCTCGTCGACGATCGGCCGCACCGCGAACGACTGTGCGTCGACGACCATGTACTCGAGCTCGATGCCGAACCCGGCGAACAGCGACAGCGTCACGCCGAACCCCAGCCGCGGTGCCGCGCGACGACCCGGGCGAAGAACGTGCGCATCACCCGCAGGTACAGCTCGTCGCCGATCACCCAGTCCTCGAAGCCGGCGTCGACGTTCGGGTTGTCGTTGACCTCGATCATGTAGACCTTGCCGCCGACCTCCTTGAGGTCGACGCCGTAGAAGCCCTTGCCGACGTGGTTGGCAGCCTTCAGCGCGGTCTTCACCACGCGGGTCGGCGCCATCTCGACCGACAGCGTCTGCGCGCGGCCGACGTCCTGCTTCTTGCCGTGCTCGTCGCGCTTGAGGATCTGCCAGTGGCCATCGGCCATGTAGTAGCGGCACGCGAACAGCGGCTGGCCGTCGAGCACGCCGATGCGCCAGTCGAACTCGGTCGGCACGAACGACTGCGCGATCACCAGGTCGGACTTCTCGAGCATCGCCTCGACCGCTTCGTTCAGTTCGCTGGTCGTCGACACCTTGCGCACGCCGGCCGAGAACGAGCTGTCGGGCTGCTTCAGCACGCACGGCAGGCCCAGGCGCGCGACCATGTCGTCGACGTTGCCGCGGTGCACGATCATCGTGTCGGGCACCAGGATGTCCTCCTGGTCCGCCATCTCGGCGAGGAACACCTTGTTCGAGCAGCGCAGGATCGAAGCGGGGTCGTCAATCACCACCAGGCCCAGCGCCTCGGCGCGGCACGCGAAGCGGAAGGTGTGGTGGTTGACGCCGGTGGTCTCGCGGATGAACAGCGCGTCGAACTCGGCGAGCCGCGCGTAGTCCGCCTGGGTGATGAACTCGACGTGGAAGCCGACCTCTTCGCCGGCCTTGGCGAACTTCTGCAGCGCTTTCTTGTCCGACGGCGGTTCGGCGCGGTCGGGATCGACCAGGATCGCGAGGTCGTACGGGCGCTGCTTGAGCCGGCTCGGACGGTGGTTCTTGCGCAGGAACCCGGTCGTCGCCTGCTGTGCGAACTCGACGTGCCCGGCGGGGATGTCGTCGAGCGCCAGCGGCTTCAGGCTCTCCAACCGCCAGCGCCCCGACTTGCCGCTGCGCGCGAAGTTCGCCTGCAGGAACGGGCACGGGAACATCCGGTACAGGGCCTTGGCGAGCCGGTCGTGGCGAGCCGCGAGGTTGCGGCCGAAGTAGACGCTGAGCACGAACTCGTCGCCGTGCACCTTGCGCAGGCTCTCGGCGACCAGTTCCTGCAGGTCGCCGCCGGCGATTGCGGCGATCGCGCGGTCCTTCATGTTCTGGATCGTCTCGATGCTCGGCAGCGGCCGGTGGTCGCGCGCGTCGGCGAGCAAGGACACGTAGTAGCCGATGCGCTGGTAGCCGAACGAACGGCACAGGTTGATCACGCGCACCTTGTCGAGCGCCGAGTACGACGGATGGGTCAGGTACTTGCGGGCGGCGACCACCTCGACGCCTTCGTGCGAGAAGGACCATTCCTTGGGGTCGTTGACGACGACGAGATTGCGCATGGTTCAGGTTGGCTGCGGCGCCGTCGGCGCGGCGACGCCGGGTTCGATCATCAGCAGGTTGGCGTCGTGGGTCAGCACGCCGAGCAGGATCGCGCCGACGACGCGGTCGAGGCTGACTTCGTAGTGCGCGGCGGGCGCCATCGGGTTCTCGAGCCACGGATCGGCGACCAGCACACTGCGCCGGGCGCGCCGGTAGCCGCACAGCACCACGAAGTGGCCCTGCGGCTCGCCGCGCACGTCGTCGTCGTCGTCGCCCGGGCCGAACTCGCGCGAGCTGCGGTACAGGTACGTCGACGACAGCCCGGTCAGGATCGGCACGCCGCGCCGCAACCAGCGCCGCAGCACGGTCGGCGACAGGTCGACGAAGCGCAGTACGCCGCCGCGGTCGAGGAACTCGAGCCACGCCGCGGTCAGTTGCTCGAGGCCTGGCCGCTGCGCGCTCTTGGCCTCACCCTGGCGGCGCAGCCGTTCGCGCAGATCGACGCCGTCGGCGAACCAGGTCGGATCGAAGATGCGCAGGTTGTAGGTGAAGATCGTCGCGCGGTAGCCGCGGGCCAGTGCGTGGTTGGCGAGCAGCACGTCGGCGGTGCCGCCCGACGGCGTGCGTTCGACCTCGGCGACCAGCGAACGCAGCGGCACCTCGTCACCCCAATAGCGATAGACCGCGTGCAGGCACGTCGGTCCGCACGTGAAGTCGTCGGGCTGCGGCAGGATGTCGAGGTGCAGCCGTTCGAGGTCGGCGGCACGGTCGCGGCGCGGCATCGGTGGCGCAAGGGTAGCCACGGACCCGTCAGCGCACAGCACCACGGTCGCAGTCAGCGGCGCAGCCGCCCCAGCAGCCAGCGCAGCCGCTCGCGGTACTCGGCCGGCCGGTCGACGAACACGTGCCCGTGATGCGACCCCGGCACCAACCACAGCTGCTTGTCCTGGTCGTGCATCGGCAGCCGCGCGAACAGCCGCTCGACGGTGTCCGGCGGCGCGCGGTCGTCCTGGCCGGCCCCCACCACCAGCACCGGCACGTCGGTCGGCAGCGTCGCCAGCACGTCGGCCGGGCGCAGCTTCGCCAGCTCGATGTCGGACCACGCTTCGAGCGCCCGGATCACCAGCGAGGCCCACGGCTCGTCGACCCGGAACCAGGAGCGGCGATCGCCGCCGCGGTCGAAGCCGAGCATGCGGTGCGCCGCCGCCTGCAGATCGTCGATCGGCGAGTCGAGCACGACGCCGGCGACGCGGTCGAGGCGCGGCAACGCCAGGCTCACCGCGGCAGTGCCGAGGCTGACGCCGAACAGCAGCAGCGGCGTGCTCGCGCGACCGGGCTGCGCGCGCACGAACTGCACCGCCGCCACCACGTCGTCGCTTTCGCGGGCGCCGGCCGAGAACGGCGCCTTGGTGCTGCCGCCGAAGTTGCGCGGTTCGACCAGCCAGCACTCGCAGCCGAGTTCGCGCAGCGTCGCGGCGACCGGTTCGAGTTCGAGCGCCGAACGGAACAGGCCGTGCACCAGCACCGCAACCGCGGCCGGCGATTCCTGCCGCGCTTCGAGCCGGAACGAACGCAGCACCACGCCATCGCTGCTCGGGATCGTGCGGGCGCGCGCGCTGGCCGCGGCGGCGATCGCGGCGT
>JBASWX010000683.1:0-5512 GCA_049276695.1 Planctomycetota bacterium | reverse complement strand
TTGGCGACGAAGCGCGGCAGCCGGATGTGCCGGGCCAGCGCCGCGTCGATCGCCGCCGCCGGCGCCAGGCCCACCAGTTCGCTCTCGGCGACCTGCACGCCGCGTTCGCCCGCCATCTTCGCCACCGCGTCGAACACGGTCCGGATCGGCGTGATCTCGAAGTCGAGCAGGTTCATCGACACCTGCGCCTGCTGCTTGTCGGCGAGGAAGAAGCCCATCGCCTGGACCTTCTTGAAGCCGCCGTCCTTCTCGCGCACGGCCTTGGCGATCGCCTTGGCGACTTCGACGTCCGTGGTCGCGAGGTTGACGTTGTAGGCGATCAGGAACTTGCGGGCGCCGACGGCGACGGCACCGGCAGTCGCGTGCAGCTTCGCGGGGCCGAAGTCGGGCGTGAACTCGGGGTCGGTGCCGACCAGCGTCTGCAGCCCCTCGAACTCCTTGTTGCGGAAGTTGCCCAGCACGCGGCGCGATTCGCGCGTGCAGGCTTCGGCGTAGAGGAACACCGGCAGGCCGAGTTCCTTGCCGATGCGCGCGCCGACGGTCTTCGCGGTCGCAACCGCGTCGGCCATCGTCGCCCCGGCGAGCGGCACGAACGGGCAGACGTCCATCGCCCCCATGCGTTTGTGTTCGCCTTTGTGCGTGCGCAGGTCGATCTTCTGCAGCGCCGCCGCGGCACCGCGCACGGCGGCGTCGGCGATCGCGGGCGCCGGACCGGCGAGCGTGACGACCGAGCGGTGATGGCTGCCGTCGAGTTCGGCGCCGAGGCACTTCACTCCCGGCACCGCGGTCATCGCGGCGACCAGCGCGTCGACGACGGCGCGGTCCTTGCCTTCGGAGAAATTGGGAACGAACTCGAGCAGCGGCGGCATGGGCCACGTTTGCTATCCCCCTGCCCGCCGTGTTTCCAGCGACGGCAGCCGTATCGCCGGCAACTGCGACTGGCACGCTGCCCCCCGTCAGCCGCGGCGCCCGCTACGCAACCTCATCGTCTTCTCCGCCCACTGCGCACGGTGACCTGCCCGCCACTGGCGGCGTCTCGAGGACGAGATCGACGTGCACCTTCAGAGCACGCTTGCACGCCGAGAAGCCGAGGTGATCGAGATAGACCCGGATGCCCTCCCGCCGCGCGAACTTGAACGCCGGCACGAGGTCGCTGTCGCCAGTGACGACCACGACTGTCGAGACCATCTCGCGCAGAGCCAGGCGCGCGAGATCGAGTCCGATACGCAGATCGACTCCCTTCTGCTCGATGCTGGGCTTGAAGGTGGCTCCCACCCCGCAATGCGCCAGGTCGGATGCACCGACACCTCTCCCATGCGCAGTGCGAAGTCCGGCTGCATCTCGATCTTCTCGTGCAAGGACGTCGCCCAGCGGTAGACATCGCTTTGGCCGAGGTTCGTCTTCTGCCCGGTGACGGGATTGGCGATCGTTCCGGTGGCCGGTGGCGCGTCGTACCAATAGACGCGCAGGAGATCGAGCCCGGCGAGCGCGGGCTGGCCGCGAATGCGGCTACAAAGGTCGAGCACTTCTGCAGCGTCTGGACGCCGTTGCAGCTCCTGACTGAGCCGCTTGAGCACGAACGCTCCGTCCAGAAGGATGGCAAGCCGCGGCTTCATGGTGAAAAAAATGAACCCCGCGCACTCGCGGCGTCCCTTGCGGGAACGCACTTGGATGCAGACGAGTGGGCGGGGTCGAGTTGATGGTCTCAGGAGCCATCTCCTGAGCCGCGCCCCTTATCGAGCGATCGCGTTGGCAAGTCAAGTGGCCCGCTCGCGACGTTCGCGACGTCAGCGCGCCCCACCAATGGTGACGCATGCTCAATCTGGTTCGACTGCCACGGTCCGCCCCGGTCTCTACCCGAGGCGCGACCTCGCGGACGCCGATGCCGACCGAGCGACGGCCTCGCAGCCCGACGCCCGGGGCGAAACACCCGCCAGCGATCCGGGCGGCCGCCGCCGCTGCGGCGGTATCGTGCCCCGCCACCCACATCGCGGACCCACCGCGAAGGAGTCACGATGCTCACGATGACACTGTTGCTGCCGCTCGCGCTGGCGGCGCCGCAGGGCCCGCAGTTCGAGGCCCCCGTGCGGATGCAAGCCGGCGATGCGTTCGTCGCCTGCGAACACCCCGGCTTCGCGTGCCCTGCCTGGCACGACGTCGACGGCGACGGCAAGAAGGACCTGGTCGTCGGCCAGTTCAAGGACGGCAAGATCAAGGTCTGCAGGAACCTCGGCGGCGGCAAGCTCGCCGCCGGCGAATGGCTGCTGGCCGGCAAGAAGCCGGCCGAGATCCCCGGCGTCTGGTGATGCACCTCCTCGACTCCACAGTTCGTGGACGTCAACGGCGACGGCATGCTCGACGTGCTCTCGGGCTCGTACTCGCGCAAGGACCGCGACATGGCCGGCCTGTTCCAGGTGCTCTACGGCAAGAAGGGCGGGACGTGGGGCGAGGCTGAAGTGCTGAACGGCAGCGACGGCCAGCCGCTGCTGCTGCCCAAGGGCAGCGACGAGCAGGCCGACCTCGCCCGCATCTGCACGCGCGCGTTCGCAGCCGACCTGGACGGCGACGGCAAGCTCGACCTCGTGTCGGGCAACTTCGGCGGCACGTTCGCCTGCTTCGCCGGCGAAGGGCCGGGCAAGTTCGCGCCGAAGGCAACCTGGCTCGAGGCCGGCGGCCAGCAGCTGCAGGTGTCGTCGCACAGCGACCCGTTCCTGGTCGACTGGGACCGGGACGGCGACCTCGACCTGCTCAGCGGTTCGGCGCAGGGCGGCGTGTTCCTGTTCGTCAACGAGGGCAGCAAGCAGGCGCCGAAGTTCGCGGCGATGCAGACGTTGGTCGCGGGCAGCGGCGGCCACATGGTCATGAACGGCGACGACGGCGACGCCCCGGAGGTCCACTTCGGCGACGCGCACCTGAAGGGTCCGGGCGACGACACGCGCGTGTGGGCGGACGACGTCAACGGCGACGGCAAGCTCGACCTGCTGGTCGGCGACATGGTGACCCTGGTGCACCTCGCCAAGGGCGTCGACGAGAAGACCGCGCGCACGAAGCTCGCTGCCTGGACCAAGAAGCAGCAGAAGTTCTTCCAGGAGCCGCAGGGCGACGACGAGGCGTCGCAGAAGAAGTGGCGTGCTACCTACGACGCGCTGGAGAAGGAGAAGGAGGAGTTCGCCAAGGACCAGATGACCGGGTTCGTCTGGCTCTACTTGCGCAAGTGAGGAACAGCGCGCCCGGCGGCCTGCAGCGCGGGTCGCCGGGCGCTATCTTCCGTCGCCACCCCGGCTACGCCGGGCAGGAGTCCCGATGCTGACGAGGATGCTGGTGGCGGTAGTCGCCGTGCTGCTCACACTGCCGCTGACCGCGCAGGCGCCGACCACGGCGCTGGTCGGCACCGTGCTCGATCCGACGGGGATTCCGGTGCCGGACGCGGACATCCGCGTGTCGCGTTGTGACGGCCGCCTGTTCCGCTGCCTGGACCTGGAACTGAATCGCGAGTGGATCGAGATGGCGCAGACTCGCACTGACAAGGCGGGCCGCTTCGGTCTGCAGGTGGCGTCGGGGCTCGCGCTGCGCATCGACGTCGACGCGCCGCCGTTCGCGCGCTGGCGCAGCGTCTCGTGCGTGCCCGGCGAGGAGACCACCGTGCGCCTGGAACCGCCGGCCGTCGCGACCGGGCAGCTGACGAACGCCGCGACCGGCAAGGGCACGCCGGGCCTGTTGACGGCGTGGCATCGCCACACGCAGGTCGAACTGTTCTGCGGCCGCACCGATGGCGACGGCCGCTTCCGGTTCGATCGCCTGCCGTCGGGCGACTACTGGTGCGTGGTCGAACCGGACGAAGTGCAGGCTCCGCAGTGGAGCAAGCACGTGCTCGAGCCCGGCGGGACATGGACGATCGATCTCGCGCTCGATCCGGGCGTCGAACTCAGCGGCACCGTCACCGACGCGACGACCGGGAAGCCGATCGCCGGCGCTCGCATCGGCGAAGGCTGGACGCTGCGCAAGGGGGTCGAGTCCGACCGCGACGGTCGCTACGTGATGCGCGGCTACGGCGAAGCGGGTCAATCGCAGAAGGTCGATCTGTGCTGCAGGGCCCCCGGCTACCCGCGGGTCAGCCGGCGCGACATTCCGCCAGGTGAGGGACCACGCCGCGTCGACATCGCGCTCGAACCGGGAGTGCGTGTCGTCGGACAGGTCGTCGACCCCGACGGGAAGCCGATCGCGAAGGCGTACGTCGCGGCGATCACGAGTACGGGCACGACCGTGCCATGGCAGGCGACGCGCACGGCGGCCGACGGCACGTTCGTGTGTGACGGTTTCCCCCGTGGGTCCGAGGGCGTGCTGATGATCCGGTGCTTCGGTCATGCGAGCGCCGTGTACTACCTGCCGCGTCCCGCAGCCGATGGCCAGATCGACTTCGGCAAGGTCGCGCTGGCGAAGCCCAACCTCGTGCGCGGCTTCGTGCACAACGTCGACGGTACGCCCGCGGTGAACGCCGAGGTCCAACTGCTTGGCGTCAACCACGACGCCGATCGCCTGGCACAGCTGCCATCGGGATGGTGGTTGCTGCGCAACTACGCCGGCGAGCGCCAGGTGCGGACGGATGCCAATGGCGCGTTCGCGTTCGGCGACGTCGCCCCCGGTGAGTACGGCATCGGCGCCACCAATGGCATTGGCCTGCTGCCGGATGTGGCGGACGTACTGGTCGAGCGCGGCAAGGAAGTGCCGCTGCTCCGCCTGTCGCGCTGATCGGTTCGCGACGGCCGCCGCACCGGTGCAACAGACAGCGCGGCCGTCAGCGCACGACCTGCACCAGCCGCTCCTTGCCCTGCCACCGCCGGCCGTCTCGCGTGTGCACGGCGAGCTTCATCGTGTGGTGACCGTCGGCCAGCTTGCTGGTGTCGAGTTCGATCAGGAACCCGCACTGCACGCCGTCGGGGAACCCCGGATACGCCGCGGCCACGTCCGGCCGTTCGCGCTCGCACGGCACCGAGCCCATCGTCACGCCGTCGAGCAACAGCTCGACGCGCGCGACGCCATCGCGATCGATCGCCCAACCCTGCACCGGATAGACGCCGTGCAGCTTCGAGTCGATGCCGGGCGCGTCCACGTAGCAGCGGCCGGTGTCGATCGGCTGCACGAACACGTCGTCGCGCTTCTGGCTCTTGGCGAAGATGAAGCAGTTGACGCAGGCCTCGGGCGGCTTGCCGTCGAGGAACGACTGCCGCATGCGTTGCACGTGCGGGCCGTTCCAGATCTCGGCGAACGACTGCTCGTCGAGGTTGCCGACCGCCGGCGAGTCGAAGCAGCAGACTCGAACGTAGCCGTCGTTCTCGACGTAGAGCCCGGTCCACGGCCGCGAGCACGCGTGCACGATGGCCGGCAGGTCCTCCGGCAGCCCCACCAACGGCTGCAGCGTCGACTCGACGTTGGTTGCCGCCGGCTCCGGCTCGTCGGCGCACGGGCTCTTCGGGACCTCGAACTTCGCCGGCTCGACCCGGCGCGCCGGGGC
>JBASWX010000682.1:0-12632 GCA_049276695.1 Planctomycetota bacterium | reverse complement strand
GGCTGCGGGCCGGCCAGCGCGTGCGGCTGGGCGAGGTCGACGTGCAGGTCGCCGGCATCGTGCGCAGCGAGACCGCCGGCGTCGCCAACCTGGCGTTCGTGCACCTCGACCTGCTGGGTCTGGCGCGCAAGCGCCTCGGCACGGCGACGCAGTTCCTGGTCAAGGCGAAGGACGGCGCCGACCCGGAACAGATCGCGCAGGCGATCGACGCGAAGTTCCGCACCGACGAAGCCCGCACCGACACCAAGAGCATGCAGGCGTTCGTCGCCGCGGCGATCGCCGAGATCGCGCAGGTCGTCGACTTCGCGCGCTGGCTCGGCTACCTGGCGGTGGTCGTCGTCGCGCTGGTGCTGGCCAACACCGTGTTCATCAGCGCGCAGGCCCGCGCCGCCGAGATGGGCGTGCTCGAGACACTCGGGTTGACCAAGCCGCGGCTGATGGCGCTGGTCGCGTGCGAAGGCATCGGGCTCGGCCTGCTCGGTGGCGTGCTCGGCACCGGCGCGGTGCTGCTGCTGCTGTGGCTGCGGCCGGTCACCCTCGGCGTCGAGGGCTGGGGCATCGACCTGAGTCCCGGGCTCGCGACCGCCGGCTGGTCGCTGCTCGCCGCGCTGGTCACCGGAACGCTCGCCTCGTTGCCGCCCGCGATCGCCGTGGCGCGGCGACCGCTGTGGCTGGGGGTGAAGGACGAATGAGGCTGCTCCCACTCGGCTATGTGCTGCGCAACCTGCTGCGGCGGCGGGCCCGCAGTCTCGTGACGATCGCCGGCATCGCCGCGACGACGATGCTGGTGATCGCGATGCAGTCGTTCGCCGCCGGCATGACCAAGGCCGGCAAGGGCAGTGCGCGCGACGACGTCGTGCTGCTGCTCGGCGTCGCCTCCGAGGTCGACCTGGTGCGTTCGGTGGTGCCGCGCGGCAGCGCCGAGGCCGCCGCCGCGGCGGTGCCCGGCGTGCTGACCGTGGACGGCCAGCGCGCCGCGTCGGTCGAACTGCACATCGCGACGCGGTCCGGCGACCAGGTCGGCCTGCTGCGCGGCGTGACGCCGGCGGCGTACCTGGTGCACGAGCGGGTCACCGTCGTCGCCGGGCGCGAACCGCGCGAACCGTTCGAGCTGATGGTCGGCACCCTCGCCGCAGCGCGCATGGGCCTGCCCGACGAAGCGATGCAGCCGGGCAAGGTGATCGAACTGGAACGGCGCGAGTTCCGGATCGTCGGCCGCTTCGCCGCGCCGGGCACGGTCTACGAAGCCGAGATGTGGGGCCGGCTGCCCGACATCATGCTGGCGACGAAGCGGGAGGACGTGTCGTGCGTCGTGCTGCGCCTCGCCGACCCGGAGAACCTCGCCGACGTGCGGTTGTTCGCCGGCCGCCGCCTCGACCTCGAGATCGTGGCGGTCCCTGAGCCGGAGATGATGCAGGCGCTCACCAGCAGCCTGGAGCCCATCGCGGCGCTCGCCCGCTGGATGGCGGTGCTGGCCGTGATCGCCGGCGCGTTCGCGTGCGCCAACACGATGTTCGCCGCGGTGCTCGCCCGCACCAGGGAACTGGCCACGCTGCGATCGCTGGGCTGGTCGCCGGCGGCTCTGGCTTGCTCGCTGGTGCAGGAGGCAGCGTTCGTCGCGTTCGCCGGGGGCGCCGTCGGCATCCTCGCAGCGTTGCTGGTCGGCGACGTCTCACTGCGCTACCCGATGGGAGCGTTGCGCCTCGAGCCGGACCTGCCGAGCCGGCTGGCCGGTCTGCTCGCCGCCCTTGCCTCGGGCCTGCTCGGCGGCATCGTGCCTGCCGTGCGGGCCGTCCGCATCCCGTTGCTCGAAGCCATCGGCGGGCGCGCATGACGGTGGTGCCGCTTCGCAGTGCTGCGGATGTGCGCAGTCTCTGGCTGGTTGCCACGGCACCGCCGTCGGCTAGTCTTACCGACAGCTTTCTTACCGATCCGGAGCAACCCGTGCGCATCACCTCGAAGGGTCAGGTCACGATTCCCCAGGAGATCCGTGAGCAGTTGGGCCTGCTACCCGACACGGAGGTCGACTTCGTGGTCGACGGCAAGGGGGTCCGCATCGTCAGAGCCAAGGGCAAGGCGTCACGCGGCAAGGGGATCGTCGAACGACTCCGCGGCAAGGGGAGCGTCCCGATGACCACCGACGAGATCCTCGCCTTGACCCGCAAGGGTGCATGACCGACGTCCTCGTCGACAGCAATGTGCTGCTGGACGTTGCGACGCGAGACCCGCGTTGGGGCGACTGGTCGGCACAGGCTCTCGAGGCGGCGGCCGATGGGTCCACCCTCGTGATCAACCCGCTCATCTACGCCGAGGTGTCGATCCGCTTCGCCACGATCGAGGAACTCGAAGAGGCGATCCCGGCAACCGCGTTCCGCCGGGACTCACTGCCGTACGAGGCGGGATTCCTGGCGGGCAAGGCCTTCCTCGACTACCGCCGCCGAGGCGGGCGCCGGACCTCGCCGCTGCCGGACTTCTACATCGGCGCGCATGCCGCAATCGCCGGGTTGAGTTTGCTGACGCGCGACGCGACGCGATACCGCACCTACTTCCCGACCGTGCGCGTGGTGGCGCCGTGACGACGCGTGCTTGCGTCGATCTCGTCGTGCCCATTCCCCAACTCGAAGCCGTCGACAAATGAACATGCCGAAACGCATCTCCGTCCTTTCCCTCCTGGCCCTGCTCGCTGCGTGCGGCAGCGGCGCCAGCGACACCCAGAAGCCAAACGGTGCGACCGCACCAGCGGCGCCGAGTCCCGAACTCACGAAGCTCGTGCTCGCCTCGCAACCGGCCGGCGCGGTTTCGGTGTTGGAGGCGAAGAAGCTGGCCACCGCCGACGCGTGCGCGGTGTCGGGCCGCATCGCCAACATCGTGCCGGGGTTCGCCGTGCTCAAGCTGATGGACAGCTCGCTGCCCTACTGCGGTGAGAAGAACAAGGAGGGCAACTGCAAGACGCCGTGGGACTACTGCTGCGAGAGCAAGGACACGCAGACCTCCCACAGTCTCCTGGTCGAGGTCCGCGACGCGAACGGCAAGCCGATCGCGGGCAACGTCGGCGATCTGCGCCTGCTCGACGCGATCACGGTCGCCGGCAGGCTGACCAAGGACGAACACGGCAACCACGTGCTGCTGGCGACCGGCTGGCACCGCGATACACGGCCCGAGCTGCCGGACCACGTGAAGTGGCCGCAGTGATCGCGCGCGCGGCGCGAACGCAGACTCAGAAGCCCATGCCGGGCAGGTTCATGCCGCCGGTGACCTTGCCCATCTCGCGCTCGCGCAGTTCCTTGGCCGCCGTCAGCGCCTGCCGCACTGCCGCGGTGACCAGATCCTCGAGCGTGTCGACGTCGTTCGGATCGACGGCGACCTTCTGGATCTTGATCGCCTGCAGCTCCTGGTTGCCGTTGACGTAGGCCTTCACCGCGCCGCCGCCGGCGGAGCCTTCGAGGATGCGTTCGGCGAGGCCGCGCTGCGCGTCCTGCATCCGCCGCTGCATCTCCTGCGCCTGCTTGAGCAGGCTCTGCATGTCACCGAATCCGCTGGGCATCGTTCGCTCCTGGGCCGGGGATCATGCCCGGGCCCAGGAACGAGCGCCACGGTCACGGCCGCACGGAGTAGCCGAGGCCGGCACTCGCCGCCCACCACTCGGCACCGCAGCTGTCGAGCCACAGCGCCTGCGCGTAGATCGGCAGGCCGACGAAGCCCGGGTTCGGCGGGATCGGGAACGGGTGGATCGCACCGCCGAAGCCGTCGGCGGCGAGCCCGATCGGCACCGCCGACAGCGGGTCGACCAGCACCGTGACGCCGAGCACCGGGATCGAGGCCTGACCGAGGGCGAGGGCGATCAGTCCGAAGGTGTTGGCCTGCGCGTTGCCCAGCACGTAGCCGAACTGCGCGTTGCCGACGCGCGGCTCGGAGTTGGCGAGCAGCGTCGAGACGCCCGCGCAACCCGCGGTGCCGGTGCCGTACGGATCGGCGTCCTCGTCGCCGTTCTTCGTGAGGTCGAGGTCGCGGTCGAGGCCGAGCCGGTTGCCGCTGCCGGGCGGCACCGCGGTCAGCACCAGCGCCGCGTTGCCCGCCAGTGCCTTGCTGACGAGCTGCGCCTGGGTGAACGGTCCCTCGCCGGTGCGGTCGCTGGTGAAGTTCGCGGTGCCGGTCTGCCACAGCAGGCCGACCAGTCGCCCGTCGACCAGTCCGTGCGCGACCAGGTCGAGATCGCCCGCCGCGGCCCGCGTGGTGACCAGCGTCATGTCGGCGCCGAACTGCGGACTCGCGGCGTTGGCCTGGTTCAACACGAACTGGTAGCCGACCGCCGGTGCGGTGCCGGTGTCGGCCGACAGCAGGAACGTCACCAAATCGTCCTTGGTCGCGCTCGGCCACGGGTTGAACACCGGCTGCGCGAAGAACGACGGCAGCGTGTCCAGCGCGCCGTCGTGCGTGTAGCCGAAGCCGCTCTTCTGCTGACCCGGCGCGTTGTTGAAGCCGAGCTTGCGGTACATGTTGCGGATCTGCGGCACCTTCATCTGCTGCGGCTCCTGCAGGATCGACGCAGTGATGGTGAAGCCGTTGGTGCCGCGCGGCAGCGTGTGGCAGGTCGAACAGGAAGCGCCGCCGGGGATCGGGAAGCTGGCGATGTTGGTCGTGAACTGCGTGAGCCCCGCCTGCTCGTTGTTGTTGGCCGGCGTCGTCCGGTAGGCGCGGTTGAGCTGCTGGTTCGGGTTGGGCGGGTAGACGACCGAATTGATCGCGGCCGCGTAGTCGTTCATGTCGGTCGCCGACAGCTGGCTGCCGCCGAGCAGGCCGGCGAACGCCGGATTGAACGCCTGGAAGGTGGCGCGGTCGCCGCGCCAGTGCAGCAGGCCGGTGCCGGCGAGGCCGCGCAGCGTCTGCGTCGTCATCGGCCCCTTCATCGGATGGAACTGGGTGAGGCCGAGGCTGAACGGGAACGGCTGGCTCGGTGCTGCCTGCATTGCGCCCGCCGGGTCGCCGAGGTCCCACGCGATGCCGTCGATGTCGCCGTCGATGTGGCACGACGCGCACGACATCGTGCCGTTGCCCGACAGCTTCGCGTCGTACAGGAACTTGCGCCCCTCGCGCATCGCCGCCGGCATCGGGTCGACGGTCGCGATCGGCTGCTCGCCGAGCACGCTGTTGCTGGTCGTGTCGACCACGCTGAGCGTGTCGCTGAGGTGGTTCAGCACGTACAGCCGGCCGGCAGTCGGGTGCAGCGCGAGCCCGCGCGGGCCGCGCTTCTGCCGGGTGTTGACCGTCGAGCCGGGTGTGACCCCGATCTCGATGCGCGCCTGCACGACACCGGCGAGGTCGACGACGCCGACGCGGTCGCTGCCGTGCGCGGCAACGTAGACGCGCCCGTTGGCGGCATCGATCGCGACGCCGAACGGCTCGCTGAGCGCGCTGGCCAGGCCGGCCGGGTTCGGCAGCGCCGCGTAGTTCATGCCGACATTGAGATCGAACGCGGTGACGGTCGGCACCGGGCCCGTGGTGATCCGGGTCAACCGGCTGTCGATCGCGTGACCGCGCAGCACCGGCTCGAAGCGCACCAGGTTGCGAGCCTCGGTGTTGGCAACCCACAGGTCGCCGCTGGTCGGGTGCACCGCGATCGCCGTGTTCGTGGTGCCGACCGCGTCGAAGTAGCGGGTCACGGTCTGCGTCGCGACGTCGATCTGGGCGACGTCGTGGTCGGGCAGCGTGTACGGCACGCTCGCCGCCCACGCCGGATCGTCGGCGCGGATGATCAGGCTGGCGTCGGGTGCCGCCGGGATCGCGACCCACGGGGCCGGTTGCGGCGGCGCGACGTTGAAGGGCAGGATCGTGGTGCCGTTGCCGGAGCGCTGCACCACCGCGTAGACCCGGGAGCCATCGGGGCTGACCGCCAGCGCCCGCGGGTCCTTGCCGAAGACCGGAATCGTGCCCAGCGGCGCGTGGCTGACGGCGTCGAACACCGCGATCAGGTCCCTGGTCGCAGCGCTGACGAACGCCTTGCCACCGGCGAACACCACGTCGCTCGGTTCGTCGACGACGCGCAGCGTGTCGATCACGCGACCGGCGGCCACGCTGACGATCGCGACGCAGTCACCGACCTGGTTGGTGACCCACACCTCGTCGCGCGTGCGCGGGTGCACCGACACCGGGTCGAGGCCGCACGGGATCTCGGCGAGCAGGAACGGCGCCGACGGGTTGCGCAGGTCGAACACGTTGACCCGGCCGCCGAGCGTGTCGGCGGCGAACAGCCGCGTGCCGTCCGGCGACAACCGCAGGGGGTGCACCCTGCCGCTCTCGAAGTTGACGAACGACTGGGCCGAAACCGCGGTCGCCAGGATCGAGGCGACCGCAACACGCGAGAACGTCAGCATGCAGGGAGACTCCGCGGGCTTGGACGAGGCAGCGCAACCCTCGCACGCTCCGGCGGCGCTGTCAATTCTCCCGTCCCGTCGGCGCCAACCCGGGTCGACACCGGCGGCGTTTGCGTCGGCCCGCAGATGCGGGCCCGCCGGCTGCGGCTGCGCACGCTGGCGCCCTTCCCAGCGCCACCGACCCGGGTAACCTGATCGCCCTGGCGCGCACGCGGCACCTTCTCATCCTCGTCCCCGCCATCCCCAGCCCATGCTCCGCACTCTCCCGTTCCTCGCCCTCGTGCCCGCGCTCGCGGCACAGAACGTCACCCTGCCCGACTACCACTACTTGATGGAGAACCTGACCCAGCTCGGCAACTCGGGATCCACCCCGTGGTGGCCGGGCGCGGCGACCAGCCGCTTCCAGATCCTCTACGATGCCAGCCACTTCGCGAGTGCCGGCGTCACCGGCCCGGTGCTGATCACCAAGATCAAGTTCCGCGGCGAGGACGGTGAGAAGAACCTCGGCGGCCAGTCCTACGCTGGCGTGCTGGTCGAACTCGGCTCGACCAATCTGACACCCTCGGCGCTCAGCACGACCTTCGCGACCAATCGCGCGCCGGCGCTGCCGAGCACCACGACGATGGGCGTGCTCGGCACCACCACGGTCAACGTCGCGCCTTCGGCCGGATCGGTGCCGAACAACTGGAACATCGAGCTCGACCTCGTCGCGATGGGCAACGCGTTCCTCTACAACCCGGCCAGTGCCGAACCGAACCTGCTGATCGACATCGACCTGCCGAGCCCACCGGTCAACCCGCTGCCGCTCGGCATGATCCCGATCAGCAACACCACCGGCACCGCGGCGCAGATCCGCGGCAACGGCGTCACGTCGGCGGGCGGCGGTGCGGCGAGCGGCGCCCTGAATGCGAACCCGCCGATCGTCGGCGTCGAGTTCGTCGGCGCCGGCGGCTACGCGACTGTGATCCCGGCGACCAACGAGTTCTACGGCGGCGCCTGCGGTGGTGCTGCCGCCAGCTTCTACCAGGCCTTCCTGAACGGCGAAGCGTTCGACCTCGGCGCCGGCCTGACGCTGACGCCGGACAACGCGGTCACGCCGAACTTCTACACGGTGACGGGCGGCGCCCCGGCGCCCGACACGACGCAGGTCAACGCCGTCCCGAACTCGACCGCCGACGACGGGGTCTTCAGCCACCCGCTCGGCTTCACGTTCAACTACCCGACCGGCTCGACCGCGACGATCGTCGCCAGCACCAACGGCTTCGTCTGGCTCGACCCGACGCAGGTCCAGAGCGCGTTCGCCGCGGTGGTCGCGCGCCTGCTCGGCGACCCCGCCTTGACGGCGCAAGTCTACAGCGGCGCCCGATTGGCGATCATGTGGAAGGACCTGAACATGCTGCGCAACGCGACGATCAACCCCGCCGCGGGCCTGCACGTGTTGACCAACACCTCCGGCGGCCCCGGCAACGCCGTCTGCTACGTGACCTGGTGGGACGTCGGTGAGTTCAACGTCGTCGGCGGCACCCTCACCCCCGGCGGCGGCGGCCACACCCAGTGGACGTTCCAGATGGTGTTGTTCGAAGCGACCGGTGTCGTGCAGTTCCGCTACGGCAACGTTCCCCAGTACGCGACGGCGTCGACCGTGACCGCGGGCTGCAACTCGACGATCGTCGGCTTCTCGCCGGGCCGCATCGGCGGCGCGACTGGCACCAACTCGGTGGATCCGCAGAACCGCGACCTGTCGCTCGAGGTCCCGTTCGCGACCAAGCCCGAAGGCTCGGCCAACATCGGCCAACGCGCCGTCGCTACGCCGAACGCCGGCGGCGCGCAGTACGGCGGGCGCATGTACGCCGGCCAGACGCTGCGGTGGAACGCGGTCAACGTGCCGGCAGGCACGCTCGTCGGCGCGCAGCTGCTCGACGTCGGCAGCAGCCGCCCCGGCTTCCAGTTCCCGGGCATCACCGCGCCCGGCTGCATGCTGAGCACGACGACCGGTGCGCTGCTGTGGGAGGTGTTCGTGCTGCCGCCCGCGACCGCGACCGGCACGGTGCCGTTCGTAGTGCCGACCGGCTTCCTGGGCGTCGAACTCTACGCGCAGTTCGTGGTGCTCGACGGCTTGTTCGGCGGCCCCAACCTGATCACCGCCTCGAGCAACGCGGTCAGGCACGTCGTCGGCCTGAACTGATCCGCGGCAGGTTGCCGCCGGGCCTCACTCCTGCAGGTTCGGCGGCGGCTCTTCGACCGGCGGCGTTTCGGCCGCCGGTTCGGTCTCGCGGGACTCCGGCGCCGGCTCGGGCCGCAGGCGATCCTCCGGGTTGACCTGCACGATGCGGCCGCGCACGGCGCCCATCACGCGCTTCGTCAGCGGCCCCGGCTCGATCTTCGGCGGTGGGTTCGCGGGCGACGCCGCTTGGCCCTCGGCGGCGAGTCCGGGCAGGCGCCAATCGACCCGGACCTCGCGCCCGGCGGCCTCGCCGATCACCTTCGCCAGTTCGGTCTGCACATCCCGCGCTTGCAGGCGGTCGGCGTAGAGGCGGCGGTCGCTGTGCAACGTCACGACGACGGTGCCCGTGGGGCTCGGTCCCTCGAACCGGCACAGTTCGATCGTCGTGAACAGCAACTGGTGGTTGCTCGCCTTCAACAGCGCCAGCGTGCGGCCACGCAGATCGGTCGGTAGCGGTTCCGCAGCAGTGGCCGGCCGCGGCGCCTGGGTCGCTGCACCCGGCGCCATCGACCCGGACACTGTCGCCGGCGGTCGCGCCCCCGAACCGAAGCGCACCGGGGCAGACGCCGGGGCACCACCGCCCGCACGCACCTCGGCGAGCAGGTCCGCCACCGTCGGCAACGCCCCGGCCTGCGCCATGCGCACCATCGTGACCTCGAACACCACCGCGCGGTCGTCGACGTCGCGCAGCCGTTGGCGGCCGCGCAGACCGGCGGCGATCATCGCGTCGAGCCGCGTCGCTTCGACACCCTTCGCCAGCGCCTGCAATCGTTCGCGCAGCTTGCCGCTGATCGGCACCAGCACGCTGTCCGCGCCGTCCACTCGCAGCAGCAGCAGCCAGCGCAGAACCTCGACGATCTCGCCGAGCGCTTCGCGTTCGTCGGTGCCCCGCTGCTGCAGTTCCTGGACGAAGTGCAGCCCGGCCTTGGCATCGCCCGCGAGCAGCGATTCGACCACGCCGATCGTCGCGTCGATGCCGACGCGCGCCACCAGGGTCCGGTAGGCAGCCAGGTCGAACGCCTTGCCGAGTTCGCGCGCGACCGGCAACAGCCGCTCGAGCGCGGTCTCGGCGTCGCGCACGCCGCCGCGCACCGCCGACACGATCTCGGCCAGCACGTCGTCCGGCACCGCGACCTGCTCCTGGTCGGCGATCATGTGCAGCCGCTTGTGCAGGTCCGGCTCGGCGACGCGTCGGAACAGCAGCACCTGGCAGCGCGAGCGGATCGTGTCGGGCAGCTTGTGCAGTTCGGTCGTCGCCAGCACGAACACCACGCGCGGCGGCGGCTCCTCGAGCGTCTTCAGCAGCGCGTTGAACGCGCCCTTCGACAGCATGTGCGCCTCGTCGAGGATCACCACCCGGTAACGCGACAGCATCGTCGCGTAGGCGACGTGCTCGCGCAGGTTGCGCACGTCGTCGACGCTGTTGTTCGATGCCGCGTCGATCTCGATCACGTCCGGGTTGCTGCCGTCCAGGATCGACGTGCACTGGGCACACGTGCCGCACGGCTCCGGCGTCGGCCCCTGCTCGCAATTGAGGCAGCGCGCCAGGATGCGCGCCGACGTGGTCTTGCCGACGCCACGGCTGCCGGAGAACAGGAACGCGTGCGGCACCGTCTTCTGCCGCAGTGCCAGCCGCAGCGACTGCAGCACCTCGTCCTGGCCGACCAGTTCCTGGAAGGTGGTCGGGCGGAAGCGCCGGGCGACGACCTGGTAGCCGCCCGCGGCGTTCGCAGCGGGCGCGGCGGACTTGTCAGGCCCCACGTCCTCGTGCTTGTCGACGTCCTTGCGCGCGCGCGCCATGACCGCAGTGTGCCGCTCGATGCCTGAGGCCGCCAGCCTCGGTCCGGTTCCCGCAGCCGGTGCGCAAGCCCTCGCCGATCGGTGATCTCCGACTCGCCGCGAAGCTCGCCGCGCGCTGCTGGGAGAGCGGCCGTCCTCGGACCGTCTACCGCACCACCCCGCCGACCGCCGGCGCGACCTGCAGCGGCAGGGCGAGCCCGGAGAACCCGTGCAGCCACAGCGCCAGCCCGACCAGCGTCGGGTTGGCGGGGATCGCCCACGCGAAACCGACCGCGCCCGTCGCGTCACCGAACCCGAGCCCGACGTCGAACGAGCCGCCGAGCGGCGCACTCCACGGCTGGGCGAGGAACGGCAGGCCGACGTCGCCGAGTTCGAAGCTGGCGTGCACGCCGACGGGATGGAACGGTTCGGTGCGGTAGCCGATCGCGAACACGCCGCCAGTGACCACCGGTCCGCTGCGCTGCACGCCGAGGCCAGCCAGGGCCGGCCCCGGCAGGCACGCCGGTGTGGCGCTGGTGCAACGCACGAGTTCGACGGTGCCGCCGAGGTTGGCCAGCGGGCAGGCGAACAGTCCGAGCGGCCCGCGTTCGAGAGTGCTGTCGGTGACCCAGGCCGACGCGCCGGCGCCGACCTGCAGCGCCGCCGTCGCGGTCTGGAAGGAACTGCTGCCGCCTTCGAAGCGGCAGTGGCTCGCCTGCAGCCGGTCGGTCACGCGGACCGTGGGCACCGAGAACCCGAGGGTGCCGAAGCCACGGAAGTCGCACTGGACCGCGCTGGTCTTGCCATCGACCAACACCGCCGGCCCGTCGGTGACGACGTCCTGCAGGTGGACCACAGCGCCGGGGTCGATGCGCAGCGCGCCGCGGCCACTGCCGAGTCCCGGGGCAGCCCGCAGCGTGCAGGACTCCAGCGCGACCACGCCACGCAGTTGCAGCGCCGGCAACGCCGAGGGCGCGCTCCCGGTCGGGTACCGGAACTCGAGGCCGGCCAGGTGCAGCATCTGCCCTGCCGGTACCTGCATCAGCATCGAGTAGCCGTTCGGCACGAACAGGCCGCCGTCGAGCACGATCACGACCGTGCCCGGCGTCGCGGCGCGGATGGTGACGCCGACGGAGCAATCGAACGCCGCGTAGCTGCCGGACGCGACTTCGACGATGTCGCCGGGGGCGCATGCCGCCAGCGCCTGCGCAATGCTGGCGAAGCCGCCGGGCCCCACCACGCGCACCGCACCCTGCGCAAGGCCCGTGGCAGGCGGCACCAGGGCGGCAACGGCGAACACGAGTGCGGAGCTGTGCATGAAAGGACGCCGGACGGCGGCGGCGCATCCTAGCCGGCCGGACCGCCGTGGCGGCGCCGACTTCCCGGCGCGCACCGTTGCGCCCGTTCCCGAGCAGGGCTACAAGGCGCGAGTCCACTTTCCGCCCAGGCGTCGGGGCCACAGCCCACGGCGAGCAAGCGGCTGCGTGGAGAGGTGACCGAGCGGCTTAAGGAGCTCGCTTGGAAAGCGAGTGCAGCCCACAAGGTTGCCGGGGGTTCGAATCCCCCCCTCTCCGCCAGTTCGCACGGCTCGCGAAGGTGGAGTCCGCCGGGTCCCGAGCAAGGGGACGGCGTGAACCTGGTCAGGTCCGGAAGGAAGCAGCCATAAGCGTGCGGTTCCTTGTGCCCGGGGTGCCTGGTGGGTTCCACCTTCGCGGGCCGTGTGTTTCTCTGCCGCAGCGACCGGCGTTCACAGCGGGCGCGACGCTTCCCGGCCGGCGCCGGCGCCGCCGCCCAGATACCGCCGCGGCAGGCTCGCGCGCAGCAACGTCGTCACTTCGTAGACCGAACCGCCTGCGCCCACCCGTTCCTCGGCGCGCACGACCTCGGCACCCTGGGCGCCGAGCAGCACGACCTCGTCGCCGACGCCCGCCCCGGGCGCCCCGGTCACGTCGACGACCGTCTGGTTCATGCTGACGACGCCGACGATCGGCGCCCGCTGCGCGCGCACCAGCACTTCGCCGCCGTTCCACAGCTCCCGCACGAGCCCGTCGCCATAGCCGAGCGGTAGCAGGCCGAGTCGCGACGGGCGCGCGCAACGGAACGCACTGCCGTAGCCGACGCCGGTTCCGGCCGGCACTTCGCGCAGCCCGACCAGCCGCGCCTTCAGCGCCAGCGCCGGCCGCAGCCGCGGCCCTGCCGCACCCGGATCGAAACCGTAGATGCCGCCGCCGATGCGCACCGCGTCGCCGTGCGCCGCG
>JBASWX010000681.1:0-25646 GCA_049276695.1 Planctomycetota bacterium | reverse complement strand
GGACCTCGGCGACCGGCCGCCCACACAGCAACGCCAGCAGGCGCACGTCCAGGGCGCCCCACGACTCGCGCAGCACCTCGTCGTCGCTGTCCGTCCAATCGCCGCGCCGCGTCGCCACGCGCAGCAGCTCCTGGGCCTTGTGCTCGACGCTGGCCGGCGTGCGCCGCAGCAGGTTCGCGGTCGCCTCGATGCCGCGTCGCGGCAGCAGGGACCGCAGCCGTTCCAGTTCCTGGACCGACCAGTTGCCGCGCCGCAACGGCTGCCCGTTCATCGCCGGTCCTCGGCGCCGGCGAGCCGGCGCTGCCAGCGCGGCTGGATCTCCTCCTGGACCAGCTTGCGCACCGCCGAGGTCGACGGCATCGCGAGGCAGCGCGTGGCGAGGTCGACGCACTCGGCCAGCGTGAAGCTGCGCAGCATCAGCTTCACGCGCGGCACGAACACCGGCGCCATCGACAGCTCGCGATAGCCGAGTCCGACCAGGATCGGGGTGAACCAGTGGTCGCCGGCGATTTCACCGCAGATCGACGCACCCTTGCCGGCCGCCGCCGCCGCCGCCGCGATCTGCTGCAGCACGCGCAGCACGCCCGGATGGAACGGGTCGTACATCTTGGCGACCCGCTGGTTGTCACGGTCGACCGCGAGCAGGTACTGGACCAGATCGTTGGTGCCGACCGACACGAAGTCCGCCAGCGGCAGTACCTCCGGTAGCACCGGCACCAGCACCGGGATCTCGACCATCACGCCGAGTTCGATGCCGCGGTCGAACCGCACGCCGGTCGCCGCGAGGTCGGCGGTCAGCTGCGCCAGCACTTCGCGGCAGCGCGCGACCTCCGAGCGCGTGCTGATCATCGGCAGCAGGATGCGGGCGTGGCCGAGCGCGCTGGCGCGCAGGATCGCGCGCATCTGCGAGTACAGGATGTCGGGCCAGTCCAGGCAGAGCCGGATGCCGCGCCAGCCGAGCACCGGGTTGCGTTCCTCCGGCATCCGGAAGTAGCCGAGCGGCTTGTCGCCGCCAACGTCGAGCGTGCGGAAGGTCACCGGCTTGCCCTTGGCCCCCTCCATCGCGCGCTCGTACATCGCGACCTGCTCGTTCTCGGTCGGGAACTGCCGCCGTTCCATGAACGCGAACTCGGTCCGGAACAGCCCGATGCCGGCGATCGTGTCGATCTCGAGCGAATCGAGGTCGCGCACGCCCTCGACGTTGGCGAGCAGCTGCACCGCGACGCCGTCCGGCGTCACCGCCGGCTGGAAGCGCACCTCGGCGATCCGGCTGTCGATCGAGCGCTGCTCGCGCAGCCGTTGTTCGTACTCGGCCAGTTCGGCCGGCGTCGGGTCGAGGATCACGACGCCGGCATCGCCGTCGACCACCGCCATCGTGCCGGTCGTCGACTCCAGCATGATCGGCTCGAGGCCGACCACCGCCGGGATGCCGAGCGAACGCGCCAGGATCGCCCCGTGCGAGTACTTGCCGCCGTGCGCGGTGACGATGCCGCGGATGTGGGCGCGATCGAGGATGCCGGCGTCGCTCGGCAGGAACTCGTCGGCGGCGAACAGGTAGGCGTGGCCGCCAGCGGTGTAGCGCTGCTGCTCGGTCGCCAGCAAGGCGCCGACCAGCTGCCGACCGATGTCGCGCAGGTCGGCAGCGCGTTCGCGCATCGCCGGGTTCTCCATCGCCGCGAACACCTGCTCGTAGCGGGCGACCACACGCTGCAGCGCGACCTCGAGGTTGACGTGGTGCTGTTCGACCTCGGCCTCGACGTCGCGGCGGAAGGTCTGGTCGTGCAGGATCGCAACCTGCGCGTCGTAGATGCGCACGTCCTGGCCGCCGAGCGAGCCGGCCAGTTCCTTCTGCAGGTCGAGCAGGCTGGTCGTCACGCCGGCGATCGCCACCGAGAACCGCGCCTTCTCGCCAGCGATCTCGTCGTCGCCGACCTTCCAGGTCGGGATGTGGTCGAGCGTCGCGTGGAAGTGCACCACCGGTGCGATCGCGACGCCGCGCGCAGCGGCGATGCCTTTCAGCTTGCGGGACATCGGTGGCACGGCGTTTTCCGCGACGGTGCGGCAGTTTGCAACACGCGCCTTCACCCGGAGCCGCGGCGGTGCCGATCCACGCCGCAAGCAAGCGCCATGAACAAGACAGCAGCCAATCGAGGTCCCGAGGCCCTGCCGTCGTTCCTCGACGGCAACGCGACGCCGGCAGCGGACGGCGCCGTGGACGTCGCGGTCGCCGAAGCGGGCGACACTTCCGGCGGCGCGCCGACGCCAGGCCCGGACGCGGCACCCGATGCGGTTGCGAGCGATCCGACGCCGACACCCACAGCCAACGCGCCGGGCGCCGCCACGGTGACGCCGGCGGCGCCGGCCAGGCGTTGCCGGCAAGGTGCGACGGGCATCGGGCTCGGCGTCGTCGTGCTGCTGCTCGCGCTCGGCACCTTGCTGGTCCCCGACCTCGCCACGACGCTCACCGCGTCCGGCGTTCCGAGCAACGTGCTGTTCGTGCTCGGCACGCTGCTGCTGGTCGCCGGCGCGACCCAGCGGCACATCGGCACGCTGCAGCAGCGGCTCGACGACGCGGAACGGCAACGCCAGCACGACACCAGCGCGGTGCAACAGGACCTGCAGCAGCTGGTCGCCGGCAACGCGACGGCGCTCGGCAGCGAGGCGCTGCAGCAGGTGGCGCTGTCGCTGCAGCGGCAGGACGAGAAGATCAACAATCTGACCAAGGCGATCAAGATGTACGGCAAGCCGCTGATGGAGATCAGCGACCAGGGCACCGAGCTCGCCGGCAGCATCGCTGCAGTCAAGACGCTGGTCGAAGGCGGCACCGATGCACTGCGCCAGGGACTGCAGCGGTTGGAATCCCAGGCTCGCCCGGGTCACGCCAAGGAGCTGGCCGAGCTGCAGAAGGAGCTGCAGAAGCTCGCCGGCAACCGGCCCGCGGTCGACCTCGCGCCCCTGCAGGTGCAGCTCGCCCGGGTCGAGACCGCTCTCGGCAAGGCCGTGGCGCGCCCCGAGGATCGCACTGTAGCGGAGGGCCTGCAGCGCCTCGAGCAGGCGACGAAGCAGTTCGCCGACAGCCTGGCCAGGGTGCAGGAGGGCAACGCCAGCTGCCTCGCGAGCAATCGCGAGTCGCAGCGCGCAATGGCCGCGGTCAGCGCCGCCGTGGCCCAGCTGACGACCACGGGCACGGTCGCAACCGCGCCATCGGTCGCGGCTCCGCTGGCCCCGACTGCCGCCGCCCCGAGCGTCGCGACGGCACCGCCCTCGCCGCCTCCGGGCAATGCCACGCCGGACGGCTCCGCCGGCTACCAGACCGGGACGCACACTACGGGGAGCAAGAACGTGCTCGGCGCGATCGCGAAGCTGAAGCAGATGAAGGGCTGACCGCCGGCGGCCGCGCGGTAGGCTCAGCGCGTGGCCGCGATCGATCCTGCGCGTTGTCCGCTCTGCGGCGCCAGCAACGACTGCGCGTTGGCGCAACCAGAGTCGGCGGGCACGGCGTGCTGGTGTGCAGCGGTGCAGATCGCTCCCGAAGTGCGGCGCGCAATCCCGGCCGCGGCCCGCAATCGAGCCTGCGTGTGCCGGACGTGCGCAACCTCGCCGAGCGCCTCGACCATGCCGACCGACAGCACGGCGCCACCGCGATGAACGTCCTTCCGGATGGCGTCGCGCGAGTCCAGGACCCCGGCGGTCGCGACGCGCTGCGGCTCGACGGCCCGGGCGGCCGCATCCTGGTCGCGCTGCTGGGCGCGCAGGTGCTGTCGTGGCAGGGGCCGCACGGCGAGGTGCTGTTCACCGGCGCCAAGGCCGACTACCTGCCGGGCAAGCCGGTGCGCGGCGGCATTCCGCTGGTGTTCCCGTGGTTCGGCGACCACCCGACCGACCGCAAGCTGCCCGCGCACGGCTTCGCACGCTCGCAGACCTGGCGGCTCGCCGCGGCCCGGCCGGGGCCGGAGGTCGTGCTGGAAACCACCGACGACGCCTCGACCCACGCGCTGTGGCCGCACGCGTTCCGGCTGGCGTTCACGGTGTCGGCCAGCGCACCGGTGCGCTTGCAGCTCACGATCGAGAACCGTGGCAGCGCCCCGTTCCGCTGCGAGCAGGCGCTGCACACCTACTTCGCGGTTCGCGACATCCACACCGCGTCGGTGCACGGGCTGCAGGGTGTGCCCCATGTCGAGACGGCGAAGGCGCCGGAGGCCGCCTGGGACACCAAGGCACCGCTGCGCTTCCGCGCCGAGACCGACCGCGTGTTCTCCGGGACACCGGACCGCCTCGAACTGCGGGCGCCGGCCCTGCGCCGCGCGGTGACCCTCACGACCCGCGGCGCCCGTTCGGCGATCGTGTGGAACCCGTGGCCGGAGAAGTGCGCGCGGCTGTCCGGCCTCGCCGCGGACGACTGGCAACGCTTCTGCTGCATCGAGTCGGCGAACGTCAAGGCCGACGGGTTGACGCTGGCGCCCGGTGCGTGCCACACGCTGGCGCTGGCGCTCGGCTGCGACGCGACCTGAGCGCCGCCGCGGCGCCACCACCACCCGGGCTCATTCGAGTTCGAGCAACAACGAGCCGGCAGCGACCGCCTCGCCGCGCTTGCACAGGACCCGCGTGATCTTGCCCGCGGCCTCCGCCGCCAACGGGTTCTGCATCTTCATCGCCTCCAGCACGACCAGCGTCTGGCCGGCCTCGACCGGATCGCCGACCGCGGCCTTCACGTCGATCACGATGCCGGGCATCGCGGCGCGCAGTTCCTGCTTGCCGCCGTGCTTGTTGCCGGCGACGGCGTGCGCAGCGAACTCGCGTTCGTCCTCGACGTGCACGACGAAGCGCTGGCCGAGCAGCTGCAGCGTGACCTCTTCCTTCTGGATGTCGGCGACGACATCGTAGCTGTGGCCGTCGACCAGCAGCGAGAACGCCGCCCCGTCGCCGACCAGCGCCAGGTCCAGCGCGTGCTCGACGTCGCCGCAGCGCGCCGTCAACCGGCCTTCGTGCCGCTCGAGCACGAACTCGCGCGTCTCACCGTCCAACCGCGTCGTGTACTTCACGGTCCGGTCCTCCGCAGCCGTTCGGTCCGCCCGAGCAGCGCCCAGCGCGGAGTGTCGTCGCGGCCCTCGGTCCGGGCGACGTCCGGCGAGGCACCCGCACGCTCGGCCATCAGGAAGCGCGCCGCCGCCGCGGCCAGCATCGCCAGTTCCCGCTGTTCTGCGGGCGGCTTGCGTTCGATGCGCTCGAGGATCCCGGTGTCGTAGTCGCCGCGGGCGAACTCGGCGCTGCGCAGCGCCGCCAGCGCCACCGGAACCGAGGTCGCGACGCCCACCAGGCGCAGTTCGCGCAGCGCCCGGATGCAGCGCGCGATCGCCTGCTCGCGGTCAGCGCCGTGCACCACCAGCTTGGCCAGCATGCTGTCGTAGTACGGCGTGACCTCCATGCCGCGGTACATCGCGCTGTCGAGGCGCACGCCCGGGCCGCCCGGCAGGGTGATGCGCGTCAGCCTGCCGAGCGACGGGAAGAAGGTGGCCGGATCCTCGGCGTTGATTCGCACCTCGATCGCATGCCCGCGCGGCTCGGGCACCGGGGCGAGCTTCTCGCCGGCCCCGACCCGGATCTGCTCGCGCACCAGGTCCACTCCGTATCGCATCTCGGTCACCGGGTGCTCGACCTGCAGCCGGGTGTTCATCTCCATGAAGTAGAAGCGGCCCTCGGAGACCAGGAACTCGGCGGTGCCGGCACCGACGTAGCCGACCGCGCGAGCCAAGTCGCACGCCGCCTTGCCCATCTGCGCGCGCAGCTCCGGCGTCAGCGCGACGCACGGCGATTCCTCGACCAGCTTCTGGTGGCGGCGCTGCACCGAGCACTCGCGTTCGCCGTAGTGCACGACGCTGCCGTGCTTGTCGGCCATCACCTGGATCTCGACGTGGCGCGGCCGGGTGACGAACTTCTCGAGGTAGATGCGATCGTCGCCGAACGACGTCTTCGCTTCGGCGCGCGCCAGTTCGAACGCTTCGGCGAGCTGCTTCTCCTCGCGCACGATCCGGATGCCCTTGCCGCCGCCGCCCGCGGCGGCCTTCAGCATCACCGGGTAGCCGACCTGCTTCGCCGCCGCAGCGAGCCGGCCGGCGTCGATGGACTCCTCGAGGCCGGGCACCAGCGGCACGCCAGCCTTCGCCGCCGCCTTGCGCGCCTCGACCTTGTCCCCCATCACGGTGATCGCGTGCGGCGGTGGGCCGAGGAACTCGATGCCGGCGTCCTTGCACGCCTGCGCCAGGTCCTCGTTCTCGCTCAGGAAGCCGTAGCCGGGGTGCAGCGCGTCGCAGCCAGTGCGCTTGCACGCGTCGACGACCTTGCCGATGTCGAGGTAGCTCTCGCCCGGCTTGCTGGGCCCGAGGTGCACCGCGAACGTCGCGCGCCGCGCCGGCAACCCGGTGCGATCGGCGTCGGAGTAGACGGCGACGGTTTCGATGCCCATCTCCTGGGCGGTGCGGATCACGCGCAGTGCGATCTCGCCGCGGTTGGCGACCAGGATGCGGCGGAACGGGGGCATTCGGGCTCGGGAAGGTAGGCGCGGGGAGCGCCGCCGTCGAGGACGAGGATTCGAGTCGGAAGCACGATCGGCCCGGGTAGAAACAGCTCCGCATGCCTCCCCTGCGCGTCCTCGTCGTCGGCTGCGGCAACATGGGCAGCTCGCACGCCCGCGCCTACCACCGACTCGCCGCCGACTTCCGGATCGTCGGCCTCGTCGCCCGCAACCCCGCCTCACGCGACCGCCTCGCCCAGGAACTCGGCGGCTCGCCGACGTTCGCCGACTTCGAACAGGCGTACCGCACGACCAGGCCCGACGTCGTGTCGATCAACACCTATCCCGACACGCACGCCGCGATCGCGCGCACCGCGATCACCGGCGGCTCGCACGTGTTCGTCGAGAAGCCGCTCGCCGAGACCGTCGAGGAAGCACAGCAGATCGTCGACCTGGCTCGGCAGCACCGCCGCAAGGTCGTGGTCGGCTACATCCTGCGCGTGCACCCCGCCTGGCAGAAGTTCATCGAAGTGGCGCGCACGCTCGGCAAGCCGCTGGTGATGCGCATGAACCTCAACCAGCAGAGCCGCGGCAAGGACTGGGCGACGCACAAGGCGCTGATGGACTCGATGTCGCCGATCGTCGACTGCGGCGTGCACTACGTCGACGTCATGTGCCAGATGACGCGCAGTCGCCCGGTGCGTGTGTCGGCGATCCAGGCGCGCCTGTCCGACGAACTGAAGCCGGTCATGTACAACTACGGCCAGCTCCAGGTGACCTTCGCCGACGGCTCGGTCGGCTGGTACGAGGCAGGTTGGGGCCCGATGATGAGCGAGGTCGCCTACTTCGTGAAGGACGTCGTCGGGCCCAAGGGTTGCGTGTCGATCGTCGACCGCACCGGCGAACGACACACCGGCAGCGCCGACGTCGGCGCCCACACCTCGACCAACTCGCTGCGCGTGCACTGGCAGGCGCGCGACGCGGCCGACCAGTTCGTGCGGCAAGACCAGTGGATCGACAGTGCCGACGAACCCGACCACGACGGTTTGTGCTTGCGCGAACAGGAGTTCCTGCGGGACGCGATCCGCGACGACGCCGACCTGACCGGGCACCTGGCGGACGCGGTGGCGAGCCTGCGCATCGTGTTGGCCGCCGACCGCGCGGCGCGCGAGGGCCGCACAGTCGAGCTGCAGTGAACACCGCGCCAAGGAAGGTCGCCGCGATCGGTTACCGCCGCGGGCACCCTCCGGAATCCGGAGCGGCGCGCGGCGGCCGTGCAACGTGCGGGTAACGACGCCAGAAAAACCTGTGGCCTGCTAACTTCCAGGAACTGTACAACGTTGGAATCGTCCACGGTTCCGTGCCACGTTCCGTCCCGTTCGCATTCCGTCCGTCCCCGGGAGAGCCTCGATGATCGCTCCTGCACTGCTCCGCTCGTTGCTCGTGCCGCTGATCGCCGTCGTGTCGCCGCTGCTGGCGCAGAAGCCCGAACTCGACAAGGAGTTCAAGGACAAGAGCTGGGGCTACCAGATCAAGCCGCTGAAGGGCTGGACATCGATGCCCCCCGACCAGGACGACCGGCTCACCGTCGGCCGCTGGAAGCTGCCGGACACCGAATTCCAGAAGCGCGGCGACTGGGAGAACTGGCGTGGCGCCGACCTCTGCGAGTTGAAGATCCTGCGCGTGCAGGCCAAGGTCGAGACGCCGACCGAGGGCACCAACCCGGGCGGCGAGACCAAGCCGGACCTGCCGTCGCTGCCGGCGTCGCTGCGCGCGCGGCTGAACCCGAAGACGCTCGAGGAGTGGATCGAGGCCAACTACGAGGGCGCGTCGAAGCGCTGGCTGCGCACGCCGCTGAAGGGCGCGAAGATGCCCGGCGACATGTTCGAGTTCGGCTCCGGGGCCAGCCACGTGACGATCGGCGTGTTCCGCCACCTCGGTGTCGAGTGGGCCGTGGTCTACACCGCATTCGAGGAGCACTACCGCAAGACCTGGCGCGAGACCTACATCAAGAGCCTGCAGACCTTCCAGGTCACCGCCAACGTCAACCCCGAAGTCGCCGACGCCAACCGCAAGGACCCGTCGAAGCTCGAGGGTGAGGAGAAGCGCGCGGCGCTGAAGGCCACCGTCGCCGGCAAGCCCGGCTGGTTCACGGTCGACACCAAGTACTACGTCTTCATCAGCAACGCCGAGCGCGCGTTCGTCGACAAGCTGGCGAAGGACCTCGAGGTCGTGCGCGAGAAGGTCTACGTGCCGAACTTCAAGCCGCGCAACAACAAGGTCCCGCTGAACCCGGTGCGCGTGTTCGCGACGCAGTCCGAGTACCACCAGTTCGGCGGCCCCGGCAGTTCGGCCGGCTACTTCTCGCCGGCGAAGGGCGAGTTGGTGCTGTTCCAGCGGTTCGAGGACCTGTCGGCGAGCAAGTCCAAGGACGACTGCCGCTCGGTGATGTTCCACGAGGGCTTCCACCAGTACATCCACTACGCGATCGGCGACGTGTCGCCGCACTCGTGGTTCAACGAGGGCCACGGCGACTACTTCGCGGGCCTGGCGGTCAACGGCGGGCAGATCGGCAAGACCAAGGTGTTCGATTGGCGCGTCGACCTGCTGAAGGAGAAGATGCGCGGCGGCAACGACCTGGTGCCGCTGCGCAGCCTGCTGCGCTACGACCAGGGCGAGTACTACACCAACGCCGGTCTCAAGTACTCGCAAGGCTGGGCGCTGATCTACTACCTGCGCGAGGTGTGCAAGGACAAGGCGGCGAAGGCGGCACTCGAGACCTACTTCACCTACCTCGCCGACAACGTGATGGCGTTCCGGGCCAAACGCAAGGAAGGCGAGGACGGCGACACCATCCCCGGCACCAACGTGCGCATCGTCAACTTCGAGGACTCGAAGAAGGTCGAAGAGATCCTGTCCGCCGCGGTCGACAAGGCGTTCGCGGGCGTCGACCTGGAAGCGCTCGACAAGGCGCTGCGCAACTGGATCGAGGGTTTGTGAACTGCGCGCCGGAGGCGCGCACTTCACAAGCGATGCCCCGGCGCCGCAACGCGGGGGAGGCTGCGAACCACAGGAACGCCAGTGACCCGCTGCGGCGCCAGCGGAGTCGGCTACGCGGTAGTTCTCTGGTCTCGCCCTGATCTCGCCGCGGGCGCCTTGCTTGGCCCGGCGTGATTCGCCGCGCCGGCGACCCGTGCTACAGCGGGATGTTGCCGTGCTTCCGCGGCGGGTTGCTGTCGCGCTTGCTGCGCAGCAGTTCGAGCGCCTGGATCAGCATCGGCCGGGTGCGGCGCGGCTCGATGACGTCGTCGATGTAGCCGCGCGCGGCAGCCTGGTAGGGGTTGGCGAACTTCGCTTTGTAGTCGGCGACCAGCCGCTGCTCCTCGGCCTTCTGGTCCTTGGCGGCCTGGATCTCGCGCCGGAACACGATCTTCGCCGCGCCCTCGGCCCCCATCACCGCGATCTCGGCGGTCGGCCACGCGACGTTGAAGTCGGACCGGATGTGCTTGCTGCTCATCACCGTGTAGGCGCCGCCATACGACTTGCGCGTGATCACGGTCAGCTTCGGCACCGTCGCCTCGCAGTACGCGTACAGCAGTTTGGCGCCGTGCGTGATGATGCCGTTCCACTCCTGCTCCTTGCCCGGCAGGAAGCCGGGCACGTCCTGGAAGGTCACCAGCGGGATGTTGAACGCGTCGCAGAAGCGGATGAAGCGCGCACCCTTCAGGCTCGCCTTGATGTCGAGCACGCCGGCGAGGTGGTTCGGCTGGTTGCCGACGATGCCGACCGCGCGACCGCCCAGCCGCGCGAAGCCGACAATCATGTTCTTCGCGTAGCGCCCCTGCACTTCGAAGAACCTGCCGCCGTCGACGATCTTCTTGACCACCGCGCGCATGTCGTACGGCTGGTCGGCGGACGGCGGCACGATGGTGTCGAGCGCCTCGTCCATCCGGTTCGGATCGTCGTCGCTGGCCCGGAACGGCGGGTCCTCGCCGTTGTTCAGCGGCAGGTAGCCGAGCAGTTCCCGCAGCTGCACGAGGCAGCTCGCGTCGTCGGGCGCGGTCAGGTGCGCGACCCCCGAAACCTCGGCGTGCACGCGCGCGCCGCCGAGTTCCTCGCTGGTGGTGTCCTCGTGCGTCACCGTCTTGACCACGTCGGGCCCGGTGATGTGCATGAAGCTGGTGCCTTCGACCATCAGCACGAAGTCGGTGATCGCCGGCGAGTACACCGCGCCGCCGGCACACGGCCCCATGATCGCGCTGATCTGCGGCACCACGCCGCTGGCCAGCGTGTTGCGCAGGAAGATGTCGGCGTAGCCGCCGAGCGAGGTGACGCCTTCCTGGATGCGCGCGCCGCCCGAGTCGCACAGCCCGAGCATCGGCACGCCGACCTTCACCGCCATGTCCATGACCTTGCAGATCTTCGCCGCGTGCGTCTCCGACAGGCTGCCGCCGAACACCGTGAAGTCCTGCGCGTACAGGAACACCGGCCGGCCGTCGATGCGCGCGCTGCCGGTCACCACGCCGTCGCCGAGCACCAGGTTCTTGTCGCTGTCCATGCCGAAGTCGCGGCAGCGGTGCGTGACGAACCGGTCGATCTCGACGAACGTGCCCGGATCGACCAGCAGGTCGATGCGTTCGCGCGCGGTCAGCTTGCCCTTGTCGTGCTGCGCCGCGATGCGCTCCTTGCCGCCGCCCTGCAGCGACTGCTCGCGCAGCTGTTCCAGCTTGTGCAGCGGGTCAGTCATGGTGCGGATCCTCGACCAGTTCGGCCAGCACGCCGCCCAGGTGTTTGGGGTGCACGAACGCGACCTTGCAGCCGTGCGCGCCGTTGTTCGGCACCTTGTTCAGCACCGGCGCGCCCTTCGCCGCCATCGCGTCCAGCTTCTGCTGGCAGTTGCCCACCTTGAACGCCAGGTGGTGGATGCCCGGCCCACGCTTGCTCAGGAAAGCATGCACCGGCGAGTCGACGCCCATCGGTTCGATCAGTTCGATGCGCGTGCTGCCCGCCATCAGCACCGCGACGCGCACCTTCTCGTCGGGCACGTCGTCCATTCCCTGCAGCACCAGGCCAAAGCCGTCGGTCCAGCGGGGCAGCGCCTCGGCGATGGAGCGCACGGCGATGCCGATGTGGTGGAGGCCCTCGATGGGCGGTTCGGATGGCATTCGCGGGTGTTTGGCTTCGGTCGTGGGGCGGAGCATGCTAGCGAAGCCCCCGCACCGCCGCAGCAACGCGTCGTCGAACTCCCCCACCGTCCCGTGCCCGAACTGCCCGAAGTCGAAACCGTGCGCGCCGGCGCCGAGCCGCTGCTGCGCCGCCGCGTGCTGCGATCGGTGGAACTGACGCGCGACGACCTGCGCTGGCCGATGCCGAAGCGAGCGCTGCAGGCCCTGGTCGGGCGACGGTGCGTCGGCATCGCGCGGCGTTCCAAGTACCTGCTCGTGCACTTCGACGGCCCGACGAAGCCATCGGCACTCGTGCACCTCGGCATGAGCGGCCGCCTGCTGGTCGAACCGACCACGAAGGCACGAACGCGGCCCGAGTGGCGCCTGCACGAGCACTGGCGCATGGACTTCGGCGACCGGCTGGTCCGCTTCATCGACCCGCGCCGCTTCGGCATGCTCGACGTCGCCACCGCCGCCGACCTGCCCATGCACAAGTTGCTCGCGAAGCTTGGCCAGGAACCGCTCGAGCCCGGCTTCGACGGCGCCTTCCTGCACCGCGTCAGCCGTCGCCGCAAGGCCACGGTGAAGACGCTTGTGATGGACGGCCACGTGCTGGTCGGCGTGGGCAACATCTACGCCAGCGAAGCGTGCTGGCGTGCGCGCGTCCGGCCGCGGCGCGCCGCACGTTCCCTGACCCGCGCCGAGTGCGATGCCCTTGCTGCGTCCGTGCAGCAGGTGTTGCGCGCCGCGATCGCCGCCGGCGGCACCTCGTTCCGCGACTACGTCGGCGTCGCCGAGGACGCCGGCTTCTTCGCCCGCGAACTGGCGGTCTACGAACGCGCCGGCGAACGCTGCGCGCGATGCGGGGCCCCGATCAAGCACGCGACCGACGGCGGCCGCAGCACCTACTGGTGCAGCGGCTGCCAGCGCTGAACGGCGGCGACGCCCCGTCCGATCACACCACGACCATGACCTGGTCGAGCGGGCGCCGTTCGATCGCCTTCGCCGGCACCATGCAGTCGTCGGCGGCATGCCCGACCGGGATCAGCAGGAACGGCCGCTCGTGCGCGGGCCGGCCCAGGATCTCGCCGAGGAACGCCATCGGGCTCGGCGTGTGCGTCAGGGTCGCCAGGCCGGCGAGCTGGGCCGCCGCCAGGAACAGCCCGCACGCGAGCCCGACCGATTCCTTCAGGTAGTAGACCTGGCCGCCCTCGTCGGTGCGCGTGAGCTGGAACACCACGATCAGCCACGGTGCTACGGTCAGGAACTCCTTCGTCGCGTCGGTGCCGAGCGGCGCGAGGTCGCGCAGCCACTGGGCGTTGGCGCGCCGGCCGTAGAACTCGCGTTCCTCGGCCTCGGCCCCCGCCCGGATCCTCGCCTTCACCGCCGCATCCTGCACGCACACGAACCGCCACGGCTGCTTGTTCGCCCCGCTCGGCGCCGTGTGCGCGCAGCGCACCAGACCCTCGATCAGGGTGCGCGGCACCGGCCGGTCGCTGAACTGCCGCACGCTGCGTCGCTTGCTCATCGCCGCGTGGAACTCGGCGACCGCGGCCTCCGGCGGCACGGTCGGCACATGGCGATCGGTGAACGGAACGAACGGCGGCTCGGCCATCACCGCAATGCAGGCGGGCGCGGTCCGGCGGTCAAGACGCTGCCGTGGTTCTGCCCAACTCACGACCTCCCAACCCCGGCGACGGCGCATCCTCCCCGCGAACGGACAGTAGGTCCTACAGCCCGCCAACTAGACTTGCATCGCGTCTCCACGACCATGCCGGACCCGCGCCATCTCCTCGTCGTGCTGCTCGCCGCACCGCTCGGCGCGCAGACGCAGTTCGTCACGCTCACCCCGGCGGCGGTGGCGGTCGCGCGGCCGATGGACGCGGTGGCCGCCGACTTCGACGGCGACGGCGATCTCGACCTGTTCACCTGCACCAGCCTCGCCGGCCTCTTCGCCGGCCAACCGGGCCGCTGCCTGTTGCGCAACGACGGCGACGAGCAGTTCACCAACATCAGCGCCACGGCGTTGCCGCCGCAGGCCGGGCTGATGGCGAACGGCCGCACCGTGGCTGCGGACTTCGACGGCGACGGCGACGTCGACGTGTTCGGGGCGATGACCGGCGGCGTGATCTACTGGCGGAACGTCGGCGGCACGTTCGTCGACACCGGCTTCACCGACACGGGCGGTTACACCGACCTCGTCGCCGCCGACCTCGACGGCGATGGCGACGCCGACATCGCCGCCAGCGGCCAGCCGCTCGCTGCCAGCACCAACACGCTGTTCGTCAACCAGGGCACCGGCACGTTCGTGCGCGCCAACGTGCTGCCGCTGGTCTGGGGCATCTCGATCGCCGCGACCGACCTCGACGGCGACGGCGACCGGGACCTGCTGCTCAGCACCACCACCGGCCTGCTGGTGCTGCGGAACGGCGGCGGGCTCTTGTTCACCGACGTCAGTGCGGCGTGGGTCAGCGGGCTGGTGCCTGGTGCCGTGCGCGAGTTCGTCGCCGGCGACCTCGACGGCGACGGCGACCCGGACCTGGTGGTCGCGCGGCAGGGTGCCGCCAGCGACGACGTGTTGCTGAACAGCGGCGGCACGTTCGTCGCCGGCGCGTCGCTGCCGGCGGTCGCCAGCTCGATCGGGCTCGCGCTGGCGGACATCGACGAGGACGCGGACCTGGACCTCTGGCGCGGTGGCACCGGCGGCATCGAGTTGCTGCTCGGCAGCGGCACCGGGGGGTTCACCTCGGGTGCTTCGCGCCACGGCCCGCTCGGCGCGCAGAGCCCGGTCCTGCTGCCATTCGACTTCGATCGCGACGGCGACCTCGACCTGCTGGTGTGCGAGCCGTTCCTGCCACCCGTGCTGTTGGCCAATCGGCACCGCGATCTGCGGCCCGGGCAACCGGTGATCGGACAACCGTGGCAGCCATCGCTCTGGAGCCAGCCCGGCTACGCCGCGACGCCGCACCTGGTGACGCTCGGCATCGCGCTGTTCGAACTGGCGCAGCCGGTGGCGCTGGCGGGGGTCGGTGAACTGGCGCTCGACTTCGCCGGCCCGGTCGCGCTGTTCGCCGGCGCGACCCCGGTGCCGGGCTACGCGGCGGTCTTCGCGCTGACGGTGCCGAACGCACCACCGCTGGTCGGCCTGCCGCTGCACCTGCAGGGGCTGATCGACGCGCCGCCGTCGCCACCGCGGCTCTCGGCGTGGTTCACCGTGCAGGTGCAGTGACGGAATCCACGCGGCGCCCGACCGGGCCAGCGAACGGCCGCACCGCGCATCTCCGGGGCGCTTGGGCCATGAACCGAGGGTCGAAAGGCGATCGGCGCCGCCGCCGTCGTGGCAGCCAACTCCGCTTCGATCTGCGCCACCGTCGGCAGGCTGCCAGCCAGCTCGCGCAGCAGCGACTCGACCAGGCCCGTCTGCCAGCCGGCCACGCCGATCGGCTTGGCCAGATCGCGCAGCGGGTACTCGACGACGATGCGGTCCTTGGTTCAGCGGGCGTCGCCGACGAGTTCGACGCGCACAAGCTCCGGATTGGTGAACGCCCACTCGCGCTTCAGCATCCGGCAGAACGTGAGCGTCACCGTGCGCCCGTCCGGGTCGTCGAGTTCGGGGTGCAGCATCGTGCAGTAGATCAGCTGCGTCTGTTCGCCGGGGCGTTCGGGCACGGTGATCCAGCCGTCGCTGGACGACAGCGGCTCCCACGGTCCCCACGGGGTTGCACTGCGCCGGAGTTGGATGCCGTCGGCGCGGAACAGGTTCGAGGAGGTCGCCAGCAGGAACGCGCGCGCGGCGGGATGCCAGGCGACGCTGGCCTGGCCCCAGACGCCGTCGGTCGCTTCGACCGCGTCCTCGACGCGCACCGTCCACAGCGGTTCGCCGCGTTCGTCGCGGCCGGCGAAGAAGCCGTACGTGTCCGGCCGTTCGAGGTCGTCGGGCCGCACGCGCGCGATCAGGAGGCCGCTGTGCAATGCCTGTTCGCCATGGAAACGCCGCGGCGCGTACAGGTACAGCCAGCCATCGCGCTGCACGATCGACGTCGGATCGATGGGCCAGCCGCCGCCGGTCGGCGCGAGCCGTTCGTAGGCTCCGAACGCGACATCGCTGCGGGCGAGCCCGGTGCCGAGCGGCTTGAAGCCCCACGGGCCCGGGCCGGTGATGTCGATCAGCCCGTAGAACATGTAGCTGCGTTCACCGAGCTGAACGCCGGCGAGCGGCCACAGTCGGCGCGTCTTCGCGTCCTCGCCGTCGAGCAGGGTCAGTGGTGCCCTCGCGACGCCGTCGTCAGAGCGCAGGTAGCGCAGCTTCGGCGGGAAGCTGCGTTCGCCTGCCGGCAGCAGCGCGATGGTGTTGCTGCGGTCGCCGGCGTACGCGGGCGAGCCGTCAGGGTTGCGCGTGCCGAGGAAGGTGTCGCCGAACGTCCACAGCGTGCCGCCCGGCACCGGCGTCGGCAGCGCCCCGTCCTGATACAGCACATGCGCCTCGCGCGCGCCGTCGGCTGCGATCTCGGGCAGGAACGTGGTCGCGACGACCGCCGCTGGCCCTGGTGTCGGTGCGGTGGCGCAAGCGGCCAGCGCGACGGCGGCGCCGAACCAGGCCCGCGGCGCGCGCGATGTCATGGCGGGATGGTTGCGAGACGCGGCGTCAGTCGGCGAAGACCTCGCCGAGGGTCGCGGCGTCGAGCACCCGATCGAGCCATCGCTCGAAGTCGGCGGCCGTGCCGGCGCGCAGGCGGGGCTCGACGTCCGCTGACAGCGGGCCGAACCGGCGCGCCAACAGGCGCAGCAGCGTCTCGGCCCGTCCTCGGGCTTCTCCTCGGGCTTCTCCTCGGGCTTCTCCTTCGCGGCGTAGTTTCTCGGCGGTGCTCATGATCGTCTCCTCGGGTCGTTGCAGGTGCTTCTCGATCGCCATGTGCACGTCCTTGGCGCGGATCTCGGTGACTTCCAAGATATACCACCCGACCTCGGCGATGGCTTCGCGGCCGATCGGCGGCCCGTCGTCGCGGTCGACCGCGCGCAGCAGGTCAGCCCAGCGGTCGAGGGCTGCCAGGGTGTCGGCGGCGCTGGCGCCGGGCAGGACGCGCAGGCAGGCGAGGGCCAGACGACCGAGCGGTGTCAGGTCGCGCGCCAGCAGTTCCTGTTCGCTGCAAGCCGTGATCTCGTCGACGAGGTAGTCGAGCCGGGGTTGCAGGTTTGCAAGAAGGGTGGCGGCGGCACGCTCGATCGGCAGCAGCGGCGGTTGCGGGCGAGCTTGCAGCGACCCGGAGCCGTGGTACAGCACGACCGTGACCACCGGCTCCGGCGGGTCGCTCGCCCTCTGGCGCGGGCCGTTGCCGAGGAACACGGCGTACCGCACCAGCTTGCGTTCCAGCACGTCGTCGTCGTGGCTGCGGTGCTCGACCAACAGGAACACCAGCGCATCCACGTCCAACAGCCTGGCCTCGAACACCAGGTCGCCGACGCCGTGGGTGAGCCGCAGGCCGTGCATGCGTTCGGAACTGATGCGCAGGGTGCGCCAGTCGATCGCGGCGACGAGGGCTGCGGGCAAGCAGGTCCGGAGCCAGGACGCCGCGTGGCGTGGTTGGCGGAACGCGAAGTGGAAGAGGTGGTCGTGCGGCGTGCCCATGCGGCTCCTTCCCGGACCGCACCATGCGGCGCCGGTACGGAGAGTGGCATCGCGGGCCGCAATCCTGACCAGAATCCGTGAGGGTGGGTCGGGAAGCAGCCGGGAGCGGCGCGCGGCGGGTCATCGTCGGCGCCGCGGGAGGAAGCCATCGCCTGCCCGCGGGCAGGCGAGGTCATGGACTGAGCACTTCGATCAGGATGACACTCATCCGGCGGCCACGACCGACCATCACGAAGAGCAGCGTGCCCGCCGGCACCGGCGGGACCGGGATCGACACCCGGCCACCGGGTGGCACGGGGTGGCTGGTGGTACCACTGGCGCTGCTGACCTGCACGCTCGCGTCGCCGCTGGCGACATCGACGTCGATCGTGCCACCTTGGACGACGGCGGCGGGGCCGCGGATCGCGCCGCCGGCCTGCGCGCGCACATTCTCGTGCACGCACAGGAACAGCGCGGCCAGCAACCAACGAAGGGGAGCCTTCATTGGTGCTCCAACCGGAGGACGTGGGCCATGTGCACCGCCACCTCGCCGCGAGACTCCATGGGATGGCCCTCGATCGCGGCCATGTCGAGCGTCGGGATCGCACCCGCGACTGTCCACCGGATCGCGTTGCTGACCGCGAGCTGGCTCCACTCGAGCCACTGCGTCGCCAGCGTGACGCCGAACACCGACGCGTTGTTCGGGATGCGGATGCGGACCTCGGCCGACGCGCGCCCGAGCGCCAGCGGGTGCACTTCGGGTTCGAACACGGCAACCATCATCGTGTCGAGCGAGCCGAGCCACAGGTTGCAACCCGCCGGCGCCGGCAGGCCGAACGCGGTGAGCGGGATCGGCAATGCCCCCGGCGCACCGAACGCGGCGATGCCGATGCTGTTCGGCGGACCTTCGGCCCAGAAGCGCGCGTAGCCGCCCGGCAGCAGCGTCCGGGCGGAGACGAAGCTCCAGCGCCCGTGCGGGCCACCGAAGCTGCCGCAGCCGGTGCCGATCTCGGCGGTCGTGCCGGCGAGATCTTCGAACTCGGCATCCGCCATCCACCAGTTCGCGTTCTGGCCCGCGACCGGGTGGCCGACGACGTCGATGCACAGCGTGCCACCCTGGTAGGCGAACGGCGTCGTGAACGCGATGCGGACCGTGTTCGCGGTGGTCCAACCAACCGCGGGCCCCGTCGCCGGCGGCGAATGGGGCAGGGTCACGTTGCCGGCGAAGACCTGCGCGGCGTCGTTGCCGACGTTCGCGGCGAACGTCTGCGAGCAGGTCAGCGGCACGTTGGGCGACGTCGACAGCGTCACGGTGAGGCTGGCGGTACCGCCCTGGTAGGTCTCGTTGGTGGCAGAGCGGCGCAGTTCGATCGCGGTGAGGGTGCGGCCCACGAGGGCGCCGAGATGGCTCGGACCGACGAGGGTCTGCTGCCGCACGTCGCGGCTGGCGCCGGCGACCCAGAGGTGGCTGACGGCGTCGGTCGTGGCGTAGGACGCCGGGACGACGGTGGTTTGGGGCGACTGCGCGGGGAGAAGGGCGGCGAGGGCACTCGGCACCGACAGGGCGGCACGACGATTCGGGAACATGGTTCCTGCTTGGGTTGGAGTTGGAGGAAGTGGCAGAACAGCCACCCAAGAAGTGGGAGCAGGGGGGCAAGCCGGGCGCGGTTTTCCTGGTTCGCGGCGCGGGCCATCGCCGCAAGCAGCGGTGCGCGCGCGCGCTACGTCGGCGCGCTTTCTTCGACAGCTTGCAGTGCGACGGGGCGCGGCGAGGCGTCAACCGCCCACGAGCCAGTCGCCGACCTCGGCACCGCCGGCGACCACGACCGTGCGCCTCGCGACCGGGCGCTCCCCGTCGAGCACTTCGAGCACCACCTCGCCGTCAGCGACGCCAGCGACGGCGAACGTGCCATCGGCGGCAACCGCCACTCCCGCCGCGGCGCGCAGCTTCGCGCTGCTCAGCAGTTCGTGCGCGAGGCCACCGGCCGGCACCCGCGGCGTCGCGAGCACGCGCCACGGTGCCTTGCCAGCCTGCACTCCGACCAGGCGGCCGCGCAGCACGCCGGTCGGCACGGCGAGGTCGATCGCGGTGGCCCCAAGTCCCTGCACGGCGACCTTCGGCAGCAGCAGCAACGGTCCGGCACTGCGGTCGTCCGCCGGCAGCAGCACGATGAGATGGTCGCCGCGCGGCAACCCGCCAGCGTCGTAGCTGCGGCCCTGCACCCGTGAGCGGAACCACGACCGCGAGCCGGCGTGCGGGACGAACATCGGCACCAGCCCCTCGGGCCCACCGACGACCGTGCCGACGACGTGCACGGCATCGCCGGCGATGGTGCCGATCGTCACTTCGAGATCCTGGCCCGCCTGCAGGTTCCAACTGTCGGTCGCAAGCGCGTGGTCGTCGCTGTCGCCGAAACGACGCAGCACGTTCACGTAGTAGAAGCCGGCGAGCAGGCCGGTCAGGTGCACCTCGCCGCGCGCGTCGGCGCGGCGCCGTTCCTGGAAGGAGTCGTGGCGTTCCAGCTGCCGCTTCACCAGCACCGCGGCACCGGGCAGCGGCTGACCGCGCGGGTCGACGACGCGCACGCGCAGGCTGCCGCGGCGGCCGAGCCGGAACTCGAACTCGCGCGTCGGATCCGCGGGCCGTTCCTGACCCTGGTAGTCGTCGTGTTCGACGCGGACGGTACAGGCGCTGCCGTCGCGAGGCATCGCCAACGCGAAGATGCCGTCGGTGCGGCTCTGCACATGACGCGGGGAGCGCGTGCCGTTGCTGACTCGCAGGAACGTGGACAGCTCCGCACCGGCGATCGCGATTCCCGTCCCGGCATCGACGACCCGGCCGCGCTGCACCGCGGCGGCGAGCGCCTCGGCCTGATCGAAGTCGACCGCGAGGGTGAGGTGGATCGGCTCGCCCGGCCGCGGCTGCACAGTCTCCTGCAGCCGCGCATCGGTCCGATCGAACCACTCGCCCTTGCCGTGCCCGGCGCACTGCACGGTGATCAACAGCGGCAGGCCCTCGACGAAGCGGGCGACGCCGCGGTACTTGCCGTGCAGCCCGAGTTCGCCGTCAGGCGCGGCCATCGCCGTCAGCGTCGCGACGTTGTCGGGCAATCCCGGCGGCCGGCGCGCCGTAGATGCCGTGACGCGGAAGCGCGGCACCGGCACGCCGGTCGTACGCTCGTGCACGTCCACGGCCAGCGGCACCTCGTGCACGCGTCGCACGACGATCGTCTGTTCCTGGCCGAACGGCAGCACCACGGACTCCTCGGCGGCGAACCACGCTGGATCGTCGACCGCGACCCGCACGCCCCACGGTTGGGCGACCCGCAGCGGGAACGTGAAGCGGCCATCGGCGCCACTCGTCGCCGCGACGTCGGATGGCAACGCGCCGTCGTCGAGCTTGCTCTGCGCCGACCACGCGGGCCACAGCGAGCTGCGCACATCGGCGACGCCACCGCCCTGCGGATCGACGATGCGGCCGCGCAGCGAACGGTCGGCGTCGGCTGGCGCAGCCACGGCCGCGCGCGGCGTCGAGTCCGCCGGCGATGCCGAGGCGGCCTCCAATTCGAGCAGGCTCGCCACCGGGGCGGCGCGACCGTAGTCGGGCGGCACCGGCAGGCTCGGCGACGCGAGCAGGATCGTGACCACGATCGTGACGGCGGCGAACGCGAGCAGCGCGACCGCGAACGCGACGCGGCGGCGCTTCATGATCTCAGAACCGCAGGAACCACAGCAGCCGCACCTCGCTGCCAGCCGGCGCCGACGTGACCTGCACGATCCCCAACAGGGCGGAGAACACGTTGCGCGTCGCCAGCGTGCGATCGGCGCCGCTGACGACCCAGCGGTTGCGGTTGCCGAGCAGCAACCCGAACGGACCGACCGTCCAGACGTCCTCGTAGGTGCCGTCCTCGATCCGGAACACCAACGGGACCCACACCACGCGCTCGCCGCTGTAGTCGCCGAGCTGCACCACGGCGTCGTGCGGCGGTTCGTCGCCGCGCCGCACCAGCAGGCGGAGTGTCTGCCCGGCTTCGCCGCGGTCGGCGAGCAGCGCCGACACCTCGCTGACCGTGCCCACCGGCGCGCCGTCGACCATCTCGATCACGTCGCCGCCGCGCAGCCCCGCGACCCACGCCGGCGAGCCCACCTCGAGGTCGACGATCACTACGGCGTTCCGTGGCTTGCCCCAGATGCGTTCGCACCACACCGCCGGGATGCCGCGCACGGTGACTCCGGCGTACGGCCGGTGCAACAGGCGCGGGATCTCGAGCGGCACCAGTTCCTGGTCGGTCGCGCGCTCCTTGATCCGCTTGCACACCAGGGTCAGGTCGAGCCGCTCGCCATCGCGCACGACGGTTGCGGCGACGTTCTCGTCGACGCCGAGCCGCCGTTCGATCGCGAACACCGCCGGCTGATCGACCACCGGCTTGCCGCCGAGCATCACCAGCACGTCGCCGGCTCGCGCGCCGGCTTCGGCCGCCGCGGATTGCGGATAGACACCGCGCAGCAGCAGTCCCGAGTGCGGCGGCAGCTTGCGCTGCGCGGCCTCGGTCGCACCGAGCTCGGCGAGCTGGAAGCCGAGGAACGGCCGCTCGCGGTCGTACTCGGTCGTCACCCGCAGGGTGCCCTGACCGCGCCCTTCGAACCGGAACGTCTCGACCCGGCCGCCCGGCAGCTCGCGCCGCACGAGGTCGTAGTCGGCGCTGCGCACGTAGTACTGGTTGCTGTAGGAACGGCAGCCCGCAGCCGCGAGCCCGAGCAGCAGCACGATGCCCGCGGGTCTCATCGTCCCTCCCGCCCGAACATCCGGATCGCCAGGTAGGAAGCACCCTGGCAACCAGCGGCCAGGAACAGCACGCCGCGGAAGCCGAGTTCGCTGGCGATCGGTCCCGCCGCCAGCGCAAACCCCACCACGCCCAGCTGCATCGTGCCGCCGCGCCACGCCATCGCCGCCGCGAAGTGCCGCGGTTCGATCAGGCCGGAGACCAGCGCCTGCAGCGGCCCGGTGCGCGCCGACGCGGTGATCGCCAGCAGCAGGCCCGCCACCAGCAGCTCGGTCGCCACCGGTTCGCGTGTCAGGAACAGGAAGCAGCCGACCAGCACCGCCGACGTCGCCAGCACGAAGTTGCGCTTGCCGAACGCGTCGCTGACCCGGCCGAGCAGCGCACTGCCGACGACCGACGCCAGGCCCAAGCCCACCCACAGCCACAGCTGCTGGTCCTTCGGCACGCGCCCGGTCTCGGCGAGCCACGTCGTCGCCAGCTGGATCGTGGTGAAGAACGAGCCGACGTGCAGCATGGTCGCGACCAGCGCCGCGACCGCGGGCCCCTGCCGCAGCACCGCCCACAGCCCGCCAGGCAGTTCGACGGCACCGGTGCGCGGCACCGCGCGGTGCGCCCACCACAGCCCGAGCGCGCCGATCGCTGCCTGCACCGCGAACACGGTCTGCCAGGCGCCGTGTTCCGCGAGCAACACCGACAGCGGCATGCCGAGCGGGATCGCCAGGAACATGCCGGCGGTGAACACGCCCATCGCCGCCCCGCGCCGCGCGTACGGCACGATCTCGGCGACCAGCGCCGACGCCGCCGCATACGCCACTCCGACCGCGACCCCGGACAGCGTGCGCAGCAGGAGCAGCAGCCAGTACACGTCGGCCAGCAGGTGCAAGGCACTCGCGACCACGAACACCAGCATGCCGCCGAGCAGCAGCGGCCGACGGCCGTGCCGCGCCGCCAGCGGCAGCGCCAGGAACGCCCCCACCGCCGAACCGCCCGCCGCCGCCGCCACCAGCGTGGTCTTGTGGTCGGCGATCTCGACCGGCACGAACGGCAGCAGCGCGCCGAGCACGTTGGTGTTCAGGTTCAACGCGAAGGCGGCGAGCGCCAGCGCCGCCAGCGCGAGCCGTTCGGTCGCCTTCGGCAGCACCGCCCCCTCGGGCACAGACGCAGCAGTCGCGGTCACCGCCCCGCATCATCGCGACGGCCGCGGGCGAAGTCTCGCGCTGCGATCGATTCCATCGGGAGTTGGCGCGCGCGCTGGCAGGCACCGCGAACGCCGCTATAGAGTTGGCCGCCCGTGCCCCGTTCCGCGCTGGAGTCCCGCCCGTGAAGATCGCCGTGCTCGGCGGCGGCATCTCCGGGTGCGCGCTGGCCCGCCTGTGCGCCACCGATGGCCACGCGGTCACCGTGCTGGAAGCGGCCGAGCGGCCGGGCGGGCTGTGCAAGAGCCGCCGTTACGGCGAGTTCACCTTCGACGAAGCCGGCGGCCACATCCTGTTCAGCAAGGACAAGCAGGTCCTCGACTGGCAGCTCGAGCGCTGCGGGGGCGAAGCAGGCACGGTGCGCACGGTGCGCGACACCAGGATCCGCTGGCACGACCGCTGGGTGCCCTACCCGTTCGAGAACGGGGTCGGCCACCTGACCAAGGACGCGATCGTCGACTGCCTCGCCGGCTACGTCGAGGCCTACGCGGCGCGGCGCACCGGGGCCGCCTGCCCGGCCAACTTCGGCGACTGGATCGACTGGCGCATGGGCAAGGGCTTCGCGCGCCACTTCATGGTTCCGTACAACGAGAAGATCTGGAAGTGCGACCTGCGGCAGATGGCGAGCGACTGGGTCGCCGGCCGCGTGCCCGAGGCGCCGATCGAGGACATCGTCAAGGCGGCGGTCGGCATCGACACCGCCGGCTACACCCACCAGGCGGTGTTCTGGTTCCCCAAGCACGGCGGCTTCGAGGCGATGGTGCGCGGCACCGTCGCCGGTGGCGGCTTCCGCCTGCAGTGTGGCGTCGCCGTCGAACGGGTCGAACGCGCCGGCACCGGCTTCAAGGTCAACGGCGAGCCGTTCGACCTGGTGGTCAACACCGTCCCGTTGCCGCGCATCGAGGCGGCGTTCGCCGAGATCCCGCCAGCGATCCGCGCCGACATCCGGGCACTGCGCCCGATCTCGCTGGTCAACCTGATGATCGGCGTGAAGCTCGACGAACCGCTGCCGCCGTTGAGCTGGATCTACCTGCCGTTCCCGGAGCAGGGCCCGACCAACCGGGTCACCTACTTCAGCAACTACTCGCCGCACAACGCGCCGGCCGGCCACGGCTCGTTCCTCGCCGAGGTCACCCACCGCGGCGAACTGCGACCGGACGCGGCGTGGCGGCGCGAGGTCGTGGCTGCGCTCGGCCGCGCCGGCATCCTGGTGCCCGAACACGTCGTGCTGCTGGAGTCGTGCGACAACGAGTTCGCCTACATCGACCAGGACCTGCACTTCCGCGATCGCGTCGCCCGGGTGCGCAAGTGGTTCGACGACAGCGGCTACCTCACCTTCGGGCGCTTCGGTCGCTACGAGTACCACAACAGCGACCAATGCGTGCAGCGGGCGATGCAGGTCGCCGCACACATCCAGACACTCGCAAGCGACGGCTCGCCTCACCCGCTGCGGCTGCCATGACCACGGCACCGTGACGAAACCGATACTGCCGGTGGCATCGCGGCTGCCGGGTTTTCACGCCGGCGACGGAACCTCGCCAACGAGTCGGATCGTCTGACGGGCGTTCCGCGGGGACCATGCCTCCTCGCGGAGCTCTTTCCCGTCCTCAGGGCCCTCGCCGCGAGCACTCGGACGCCGAGACGGCATCGCGAATCAGAGGGGTCTGTTCCAGGGCGCAAGCCCGAGGTGCAGCTGGCCGGTCAGCGAGCCGGTCAGCACGTCTCGCGCTGGCGGTGGCGGTCCGGAGGACGGGCATCATCTCCCACGGGCGGGCATCCCATGCAGCCCGCCCGGTTCTCTCTGCGCCGGGGTCGGCCCAACCAGCCGACCCCGGCGTTTTTGCTGCCCGGAAGTCTTGGTGGATCGAGCCAGCGGGCGGCGCCGCGTTACCGGCGCCGGAACGGGGCTAGAAGCGGGGCTGGCGCACCACCTTCGGGAACCGCCGGTGCTGGCGAAGTGCGCAAACCCGCCAGCGGACTCTTCCCCTTTCCACCGCCCCTTGGTTTCATTCGCTTCACCGCAGCAGCACCAACCCGGGGCTGCGCATGGACAAGCGGCCGGTCAGCGACAGCCACCTGGCGGGGTGGCCAGAACCGGGAGGTCAGGGATGCAGCAGTCTGGGATGCCGACGAGGGCGGACACCGAAGTCGTGCGGACGCAGTGGTCCGCGCGCGGCTTCTCGTGCGAGTTGTGGATCGATCCACCGGAGCAGGTCTGGCACGACTTCCTGCACGACGTCGACGAACTGGTGCTGCTGGTCGAAGGCGACTGCCAGATCGAGATGAACGGCCGCACCGTGCGCCTCCAGTCCGGCGACGAACTGCTGATCCCGGCCGATACCCGGCACACGGTGCGCAACTGCGGCGCCGGCCCGGCGCGCTGGC
>JBASWX010000680.1:0-2306 GCA_049276695.1 Planctomycetota bacterium | reverse complement strand
CACGTCCATCGTCTCGGTGTCGTCGGCGAGCCGCGCGCGCAGCGCGTCGCGGCTGGCCGCATCGCCCAGGACCCCGAGCGCCTGCGCGGAGGCGGCGCGCAGCTCGGAGTCGGCAGCCGCGAGCAGCGGCCGCAGGTATGGCAGCGCATCGTGAGCACCGATCTCGCCGAGCGCCCGCACCGCATACGAGTTGGTCAGTGGATCGCCGAGCAGGGGCAGCACCGCGGGCGTCGCCGCTCTGCCCGCTGGCCCCAGCTCCGCCAGCACCTGCAGCGCCATCGTGCGCAGGTACGGCTCGCTCGCCGCGAGCGTGCGCGCCAGCAACGGCACCGGCAGCACACCGGTGCGCGTCAGCACGAAGCGCGCCTCGTCGATCGGCCGCAGCAGCGTGCCTTCGGTCACCACCAGGTGCGCGGCGAAGCGCGGCTCGTGCAGTGCCGCCGGCGGCGGCACGATCCCGGCCAGCGTCGACACGCCGCGGTCCCGCCACGCCGCACCCTGTTCCTGCAGCCGCTGCCGCATCTCGGCCCACGACGGCTGCTCGGGCAACACCACCTGGCGGGCGCGCAGTGCCTCGATCGCCGCGGTTCCGGCAGCCTGCGCTGTCGCCGCGGTGCCGATCGCGGCGTCGAGCCAGGACAGGCCGAGGTCGTTGCCGAGCCGCGCCAGCGCGTCGGCGATCCACACCACCGTCTCCGGATCGCTCTCGTACTTGAGCCGCAGCACCAGGGCGACCTGCAGCACGACCTGGCCCGACTGGCCGGCGAGCCACGCGGCACGCCGCCGCACTTCGACGCGTTCGTGCGCGAACGCCGGCTCGAGCACCCACCACGCGTCGGCGTGCTCGCGCAGCGCGCGTTCGGCCTGCGCCGCGGTGCGCGCATCGGCTTCGACCAGCTGCAGTGCGATGTCGCCGAGTTCGCGCAGCTCGCGCTGCGTCGCCGGCGCCGGCGCGGTGAGCTGCGCCGCCAGCGCCTTCAGTTCCGCCAGCATCGGCCGCAGTTGCAGCGGCGGCAGCGCCGGACCGGACGGGACCGGCACGGCGGACTCACCGCCGTCGCAACCGGCGAGCAGCAGTGCGAACAGCAGCAGCGGAGCGCGCGAGTTCATCGCAGGGGCAGGTGGCGTTCTTCGAGCAAGGTGCTGCGCGGGTCGTCGTCGAGCACGAACGGCGTCAGCCGATACCACACCCGCACGTCGGCGGCGACCGCATCGGCGGGGATCGTGGCGCGCAGTTCCTTCGTCGCGCCGGCGGGCAGCTGCGTGTTCTCGCCGGAGTTGTTGCCCGGATTGACCGGCGTCGCCTCGTCGCGGTACGGCTGCCGGAACCGGTACGCCCGCATCCACTCGCCGGGGCCGTTGGCGGTGACGAAGCGGTAGACGACGTCGACCGCGCGGTGGCGCTCCTCGGTCGGGAAGTTGTGGCCGGCGCCGGTGTTCGCCAGCGTCATCGCCAGTTCGCCGCCGGCGCGAGCGACCGTGAACTCGTACGCCTTCTTCAGCATCGCCACGTCGTGGCAGCCCGCGAACACGTGCCCGCGGCCAAAGCGCCTGCTGCCGTCGGGCCGCGTGCGTTCGACCTCCGGCATGTGGCAGGAAGCACAGTCGGTGCCGAGCGCGTGGTACCTGCTGGCGCGCCACTGGTCGGTCGTCTGGTGCTGGTTGTGGCACGAGGCGCAGGCGTCGACCGCGACGAACTCGGCGCTGCGCTGCGGCCGGCACGGCACCTCGGGCCGGTCGTTGCGCGCCAGCAGCCCGCCGTCGGGAGCGAGGTGGCAGCTGATGCAGCTGACGCCTTCGTCGAAGTGCGTGTTGCGCGGCAGCGTGCGCTTGCCGAAGCCGGTGACCGCGAGCGGGCGCGGCAGGTGGCAGTCCTTGCACTCCTCCTTGCGGAAGTCGTCGCTGAGCGCGCGCACTTCCGGGTTGGTGAACGCGATCTGGTGGTGCGAGCCGTGCCACTCGTCCCACACGTCGCGGTGGCAATCGCGGCACTGCGCCGACGACTCCCACCGCCGCGCCGAACCGGCGCCGCCCGCCGGCTTGCCGCCGCTGGACAGGAACGCGATCGCGCCGCCGAACGCCGCGAGCACGGTCGCGACGATGCCGATGCGCGTGCGCAGCTTCATGGCGCGCCACCTTCGTGACGCTGCCACGGCAACAGCCGCGGCGCGCCCGTGAGTGCGAGCGTGGCGAGGCTGCCGGCTGGCAGCGGTTGCGCCGCACTCGCGACGACGAGTTGCTCATCGCAGGCGACGCGGACGCGGAACGCGTCGCCGTGCGGCACGGTCGCCAGCACGCGACCCTGC
>JBASWX010000679.1:0-2112 GCA_049276695.1 Planctomycetota bacterium | reverse complement strand
CGCCTGACCGGGATGCGACGCCCCGCCGCCGAGCGTGCCGCACTGCGCGAGTGGGGCCGCGATCGGCTGCCGTGGCACGCGCTGGCGATGACGCACCTGACCACGACCGACCGGCACGCGCTGCGCGGCCTCGTGCACCAGGACCACCTGCACGAACTCGGCCAGTGCTTCGCCGCGGCCAGCGCGCTCGACCCGCGCAACCGCCAGCTCGCCGCCGACACCGAGACCTACCTGCCGCACCAGCTGCTGAGCCTGCTCGACCGCACCACGATGGGCGCCTCGATCGAGGGCCGCGTGCCGTTCCTCGATCACCGCGTCGCCGAGTTCGCGCTCGGCATCCACGGCGACCGCAAGTTCGGCGGCAAGCACCAGAACAAGCGCCTGCTGCGGCGCCTCGCCGCGCGCCACCTGCCGCCGATGGTCGCCACCCGCAAGAAGCACGGCTTCCCGAACGCGGTGCACCGCTGGCTCGCGCCGGCCACGTTGCCGGCGCTGCGCGAGCTGTTGCTGGCGCGCGGCGAGTTCGTCGCCGACACGTTGCCGCGCAGCTGGCTCGAGAGCCTGCTGGCCTCGCCCGACTCACTGCACCAGAATGCGCTGACCGTGCACTCCCTGCTCGTGCTCTCGACCTGGCACCGCGTGTTCGCACGCAGCGGCCGCAGCGAACGTCCCGCGGTCGGCAGCGCCGGGCAGCCATGACCGGGCCCGACGACCTGCGCGGCCGCACGCTGCGCAGCCTGTTCTGGCAGTTCCTCGGCGTCGGCGGCCAGCGCGTCGTGCAGCTGATCGGCCCGATCGTGCTGTGGCGGCTGCTCGACGACGTCGACCTCGGCCTGTTCGCGATCGTGCTCGCCGCGATCGGCGTGGTCGAGTCGCTGACCACGTTCGCGGGCGAGCAGACCTCGATCTGGTCCGAACGCGGCGCCGAGCGCCGTTACCTCGACACCATCTTCACGGTGCGCGTGCTGCGCAGCCTGGTGATCAGCTCGAGCCTGTGCGGACTGGCGTGGCCGTTCGCCTGGTTCTTCCACACCGACGCGACCGACGCCCGCTACTGGCTGCCCGGCCTGTTCATCGCGCTGGCCGGCAACGGCCTGGTCGACGCGCTGCACAGCCCGGCGCGCGCCGCGCGCATGAAGGGCCTCGACTTCCGCCGCGTCGCGCTGGGCGACTTCGCCGCGTCGGTGCTCGGCATCGGCGTGCGCATCGCGTTCGCGCTGCAGTGGCCGGACGTGTGGGCGCTGGTGCTCGGTCACCTCGCCGGCACCGCGGCGTCGGTCGCGATCAGCTACGTCGTCGCACCCCACCGCCCGGCCGTAGCACTCGACCGCGAAGTGCTGCGCGAGCTGTTCCACTACCACAAGGGCGCGGCCGGCACGCCGTTCCTGCTGTTGATGATCTTCACCGCGCCGCCGTTCGTGCTGGGCAAGGTGGTCGGCGAAGGCGCGGTCGCGGTGTTCGACGGTGCGGCGCGGCTGGCGAAGCTGCCGGAGGACATCTTCCTGCGCGTGCTCGGACCGGTCGCGATCCCCGCCTACGCGCAGTTGCAGCACGACCGGCCGCGGCTGGCGCGCGCGTGGTCGCGCGCGGTGCACGCGTTCCTGCTGGTCGGCGCGCCGTTGACCGTCGGCCTCGGCTGGTGCGGCGACGCGCTGCCGGCGTTCGTGTTCGGCGCCCGGTACATCGCGGTGCCAGGGCTGTTCGCGTTGCTGGCGCTGCACGGCGGCCTCGCCGGCCTGACCGCCGTCGTCGGCCCGTTGTTCTGGGCGATCGGCAAGCCGCACCTCGACCGCCGCGCACAGTTCTGCCGCTGCCTCGTCGTCTACGGGCTCGGCATCCCCGCGGCCCTCGAGTTCGGCGTGCTCGGCTTCGCCACCGCGACCTGCCTCGCGATCGCCGTCGCGCTGTGGCTGTCGGCGCGGGCGGCGCTGCACCACCTCGATCTGCAGTTCCGCGATCTCGCGCACGTCGCGCGCGATGGCGCGCTGGTCGGCGCCGGGCTGTTCGGCGTGCTCGCGATCATCGACGCGGCCTGGGCGCCCGAACGCGAACTGCGGCTCGTGCTGGCGGGGCTCGCGACCGGACCGGTGCTCGGGCTCCTGTGCCTGCGCC
>JBASWX010000678.1:0-19547 GCA_049276695.1 Planctomycetota bacterium | reverse complement strand
GCCTTGGCCGCGCGGCGCTCGGCGCGCGGCTTGCGCTGCTTCTTCTTCGGCGGCGTGAACGGCGCCGGCTTGCCCTTGCTCTTGCCGCGAATCGGCTTCTTGGTCACCGGCACCGTCAGCCCGGCCTTCTCGACCATCTGCGCGACGGTGTCCGAAGGTTTCGCCCCGACCGACATCCAGTACTGGACGCGTTCGGTGTTGAGCTTGACCTGGTCCTGGGCCCGGGGCATCAGCGGCAGGTAGTAACCGAGGGCCTCGATGATCCGGCCGTCGCGCGGGAAGCGCGGGTCGGTGGCGACCACCCGGAAGGTCGGGTGGTTCAGGCGGCCAAAGCGTTTCAGGCGAAGGATGACTGCCAAGGGAGACGTTCTCCGTGTGCGGCGAAGCGGCGAAAGGGGCGAGAAGCAAAGCAGACGCCCCCGTGGGTTGCCAGCGGTTTTTCCGCGCCGGCGGAGCGATCAACGGCGCCGGCCGCCGGGCAAACCGGGGAAACCGCGGCCGCCGCCGCCTGGGAAACCCGGGAACCCGCCGGGCCGCCGCCCCCCCGGCATGCCGCCGGGTCCGCCGAGTCCTCCACCACCCATCAGGTCGTCGAGACCGGGCGGCAGGCCGCCGCCCTTGCCCAGCCGCTTCATCAGGTCCTGCATCGCCTTGAACTGCTTCAGCAGTCCGTTGACCGCGTCGAGGTCGTTGCCCGAGCCGGCGGCGATGCGGCGCCGGCGCGGCAGGTCGATGACGTCGGGCCGCTGCCGTTCGCGCGGCGTCATCGACAGGATCATCGCTTCCAGGCGCTGCATGTGGCCGTCGTCGAAGTCGACGTCCTTCATCATCGAGCCGACGCCGGGCAGCATGCCGAGCACCTTCTTCAGCGGCCCGAGCTTGCGGATCATGTTCAACTGGCCGAGGAAGTCCTCGAAGTTGAACTGACCCTTCTGCAGCTTGCGGGCCGCGGCTTCGGCCTGCTTCTCGTCGATCACCGCCTGCGCTTTCTCGACCAGACCGACGACGTCGCCCATGCCGAGGATGCGGCCGGCCATGCGGGCGGGGTCGAACTCCTCGAGGTCGTCGGGCTTCTCGCCGACGCCGGCGAACAGGATCGGCCGCCCGGTGACCTTGACGATCGACAGCGCGGCGCCACCGCGCGCATCGCCGTCGACCTTGGTCAGGATCAGCCCGTGCAGCGGCAGCCGGGCGTGGAACTCCTTCGCCGAGTTGACCGCGTCCTGGCCGAGCATCGCGTCGCAGACCAGCAGCACGCCGTGCGGCCGGCACAACGCGTGCACGTCCTGCAGTTCCTTCATCAGCGCGTCGTCGATGTGCAGCCGGCCGGCGGTGTCGAGGATCACGACGTCGTGCCCGTGCGAGATCGCGTGCTCGATGCCGAGCCTGCAGACCTCGGGCGGGCGCTTGCCCGCGGGGCCGGCGAACACCGCGATGCCGAGCTGCTTGCCGAGGCTCTGCAGCTGGTCGACGGCGGCGGGGCGCTGCAGGTCGGCCGCGACCAGCAGCGGGTTCTTCTTCTTGTGCTTGCGCAACCACAGCCCGAGCTTGGCGCAGGTCGTCGTCTTGCCGCTGCCCTGCAGGCCGCACATCATCAACACCAGCGGTGCTTGCGGCGCCACCGGCAGCCCGGTCGCCTGGCCGCCCAGCAGCTCGGTCAGCGCGTCGTGGAAGCACTTGACGAACTGCTGCCCCGGTTCGACCGCGCCGATCACCTGCTGCCCGAGCACGCGCGCGCGCACGTCGGCGACGAAGTCCTTCGCCACCTGGAAGTTGACGTCGGCCTCCAGCAGCGCCTGCCGCACCGCGCGGATGCCGTCGTCGACGTTCTGCTCGGTCAGCACCTTCTGACCGACGATCGCGCGGTAGGCCTTGCCGAGCGCGTTGGCGAGCGAGTCGAACATTCGGCCGCAGGATGTTGGCCCGGCCCGGCCCGGTCAAGCGAAAGGCGCGCCGCGGCTGGCGGTGCCGCCGGCGGGAGTCGACAGGAACGGCCGGCGCCCTACCCTTCCGCGATGCCCGTTCGCCACGCCGCCCTCGCCACGCTGTCGCTGCTGCTGACCACGCCGCTCGTCCCCGCCCAATGGCCGGCCACCGCCACCGGCACGCCGATCGGCGACGGCGTCGGCGAGCAGGCACTGCCGAAGGTCGCCGCAACCAGTGACGGCGGCTGCTACGTCGGCTGGTTCGACAACCGGAACGGCAGCTACGCGGTCTACCTGCAGCGTTACGACGCCGCCGGCGCCGAACAGTGGCCGCACGGCGGCATCCTGGTCAGCGGCAACCCGCAGTCGACTTCGCTGGTCGATTGGGACCTGATCGCCGACAGTCAGGATCACTGCGTGCTGGTGTTCACCGACACCCGCACCGGGCCCGACCTGGACGTGTTCGCGTACCGGATCTCGCCCGCGGGCGCGTTCGCGTGGGGCGCCAACGGCGTCACGCTGTCCAGCAACTCCGACTACGAAGCCAACCCGCGCATCTGCGAGACCGGCACCGGCCTGTTCGCGGTGGTCTGGCCCAACTCGCCGACCAACACGATCCGGCACCAGATGCTGTACGCGAACGGCACCACGATCTACCCGATGAACGGCTACGGCATCGCGGCCGACGCCGGCGCCACGTCGCCGGGCTTCGCGCGCGTCGTCGCCGGCGACGCCAACTCGTACATCGTCAGCTGGGTGCGCACGACCGCGTTCGCCGGCACCAGGCACGTGCACCTGCAGAAGTTCGCCGCCGGCGGCAGCCCGGTGTGGAACGGCGGTACGCGGCTCGCCGTGTTCGACCTGGCGAGTGTGCCGATCGCCCATGAACCGCGGCTGCTCGCCGATGGTGCGGGCGGTGCGATCGTGGCTTGGCACTTCGCCGCCGGCAACCTGTTCTCGGTGCGCGTGCAGCACGTCACCGCCGGGGGCGTCGAGGTGTTCGCGCACAACGGCGTCGACCCGTCGAACAGCGCCAACAGCAAGTTCGATCCGGCCCTGGTCTGGCTGCCGGCGACCTCCGAGGTGCTGGTCGCGTGGAACGAACGCAACGTCGCGCAGACCACCTGGGGCCTCTTCGCGCAGAAGCTCGACGCCGTCGGCGCACCGGCGTGGGGCCCGACGGGCGTGACCCTGCTGCCGATCGACACCGTGGTGAAGTTCGCGCCGGTCGCAGCACCGCTGCGCAGCAGCGCCGCCAACGACGGCTTCGCGGTCGGCGTGCTGGTCGAGTCGCTCGGCCTGCTGCAGAAGAGCGTGCAGCTGTTCGGAGTGACCAACTCGGGCTCCGCGGCGTTCCCGCCGGTGCTCGCCTGCAGCGTGCCGAGCGACAAGCTGCGCCTTGCCGCCGCGGCGACCACCAGCGGCACGCAGATCCTGGCCTGGGGCGACCAGCGCAACGGCAACGCCGACGTCTACGGCGCCGCCGTCGATGCGCGCGGCGTGCTCGGCACCACGCCAGCGACCACCACGATCGGCGGCTGCGGGCTCAACCCACCGGGCAGTTTCGCGGTGACCGGGCGGCCTGCGATCGGCACGGCCATGACGTGGACGCTGCACAACCCACTGAGCACGCAAACGCCCGGAGCGACCGCCGCATTCCTGTTCGCCGGCACCGCCGGCCTGCCGTTGCCGTGCGGAGTGCCGGTCCCCGGCTTCGGCATGAGCGCCCCGGGTGCCGCCGGCGAGGTGCTGGTCGACATCAGCCAGCCCTACGTGAGCCTGTTCGCCGGCGTCTGGGCGGCACCGCTGCCGTACCCGTTCGCGGTGCCGTTCACGCCGTCCTTGGTGGGTGCTGTGCTGTGGGTCCAAGGCCTGCTGGTCGACCTGTCGCCGGGCGCACCAGTGCTGTTCGGCCTCACCAACGGCGCCCGCCTGGTGGTCGGTTCGTGACCGGGGAACGGCATTTGCCAGCCCGCGCGACATGAAGCCCGCACGCCGCCTGTTGCTCGCGTCGCTCCTGCTCGGTTCCGCCTGCGCAACCCCCACGACGAACGGGCGCCGCAGCCACCAGGCCGAACTCGACCTACGCGAGTTCCAGATGGTCCAGGACGTGTTTCGTACGGAGTACACCGGCAAGCACGAGTTCGACTTCGAGGGCCACGGCCGGGTCACCGTGCGCGAGGTTTCGCTGGACGGCTTCCCAGGCCACAGCTACGTGCGCTGCCGCTTCCACTACCAGAACCGCACCGACAAGCCGGTGGTCCAGGCCTGGGTGTCGCTCGACGTGCTCGACAAGGAGGGCAACGTCGTCGCGACCGAGACCAGCCACTGCATCGTGCCGACCAGCACCGCGATCGAACGCGGCTCCTACTTCAGCGACGAGCTGCGCACGCCGACGCGCGGTGCGCACCTGGAGCCGGGTTGGAGCTGGCGGATCCGCTGCCTCGCGGACGCCCAGCAGGCGGAAGAGCCGCTGAATCCGCCGGCGCCCGGCCACTACGTGCGCCAGTACGCGCCGATGTACATCAAGGACCGGAACTGGCCGTACCCGACCCTGTGGAACTCCACGCCGTGGCAGCCAGTCCGGGACCGCTAGGCCGTGGCCGTCACAGCAGGATCAGCACCGTGATGCTCGAGGTGCCGGTGGCGATCGGTTGCGTCGGGTTGGCCTCCAGCACCTGCAGGTAGAGGATCCCGAAGCCGAGACCGCCCGGCACCGGCACCGTCAGGTTGGTGATGCCGAGCGGCCCCGCGAACACGCCGGTGGTCAGGATCAGGTGCGGGTCCAGCAGCGGGAAGCCCTGGAACGGCGTCGTGTTGTTGAAGATGCCGAGCAGCAGGAACCACAGCCGCCCCGGCGTGCCAGCCCAGTCGATGCTGACGATGCCGCCGGTCGGCGGCACCGACGCGGTGTTCTTGAGCTTCGGCGGCGACGTCGCAATGTAGATGATCGGGTAGGCGTTGCTGGTGCCCAGCGGGCTCGTCACCGCGACGGTCGTCAATCCCAGCGCCGTGCCCTGCGGCAACGTGATCACCATGCTGCCATCGTTGACCACCGAGAAGCCCGACGTGTAGGTCGTGGTGCCGACGCGGAACGAGGTGACGCCGGTGAACCCGGACCCCGACAGGGTCACGTTGCCGGGGCTGAAGACGGTCACGTTGAGCGGCGTCAGCGATTGGATGACCGGCGTGGTCGGCACCACCGACAGGCAGGTGCGCGACGCCGCGAACGCGGTGATCTGCGCGATCTCCGACGGCCCGAACAACGTCACGTTGCCGCTGCAGCCGCCGAGCCCGGCGCACATGATGTAGCACGGCGATACCGCGTCGCAGTGCTGGGCCGACCAGCCGTGGCCCACTTCGTGGCAGGTCAGCCCGACACGGCTGTTGAAGTTGGTGCTGAAGCGCGACTGCGACAGTCCGTAGGCCACGCCGAGGTTGCACACGCTGCTGAGCTGCGCGATGCCGATCGTGGTGCCGGTCAGGTTGCGGCCGGTGAACAGGTGCGCGAGGTCGCGCAGCACTCCCGCGTGCACCGAGTTCCAGCGCGCCGCGAACTGGCTCAGCAGCGTGCCCGGATCGTCCGACGAGTAGACCGCGGTGGTCGTGACGATGATCGTCGTGATGTTGTACTGGATGTCGCAGTCGCGGTCGTAGATGAACTCGACCTGGTTCATCACCGTGTTGATGTCGTTCTGGGTCGCGGTGACGTTGCTGCCGTTCAGCTGGTAGAACTCGATGTCGGCCTCGATCGCGAAGTCGCAGCTCAGCGTGACGTCGTAGCCGACCGCGTCGGGCGCCGGGCGCGCCGGCAGCGGCACCTGCGCGTTGCCGCAGGTGTAGGGCAGCGGCAGCGTATCGCTGGCGCGGAACACCACGTGCGCCGCCGCACCGGCGGTCGGATCGACGTCGCGCACCGGCTGCACGACCCAGTTCTGGCCCGGATCGCCGGGCCGGATCCCGGGCCGGTGCACGATCGCGTTGACGGAGCCGTTCACGACCGACGCCGCGACCTTGGTCTCGGGCTCCTCGAGCAGGATGCCGCGGTAGGTGATGCACGGCGGCGTCGGCTGCGGGTGGATGCCGGTCGCGTCCTGCACCAGCAGCTGGAAGTTCGGCGTGCGCAGGTCGTACGGCTGCAGCGCCAGCGTGCGCAGTTCGCCGGCGATCATCACCGGCACCGCCTGGTCGCCGTTTGCCGCGGCTTGCGGCTGCAGCAGCTGCACGGTGCCGGCGCTGACGTCGAACTTCGCCAGCAGGTTCGGCGGAGCCGGCCGCACGGTCGGCTGCTGGGTGCCTGCAGCGGGCGCGAGCGCGAGGGCTCCGAGCAGCAGGAAGGAGACTGGCAGAGCGGAGGAGAGGCGAGCGGTGCGCATGGGAACGGGTCGGGAACGAGTCGGGAACGGTCCGGACAGGGCGGGGACCGGGCAGGCTGCCGGGGAACGGATCCTACCACCGGCGCGCCCGGGCGCACCGGGGCGATCGGGCCGCTGCCAACGGCGTGTGCGGCCGACCGCGCAGCCCGGCACGAGATCGCCGCCCGCACTGGGCGCGCCGCCGGCGGTCGCTGCAGCCGCTACCGCTTCAACCGCTGCAGCCGTTCCCTGCCCTTGTCGTTCCACTGCGGCGGCTCGGCGCGGTCCGCCAGTTCGGTCGCCGCCTGCAGCAGCCCCCCGATGACCTTGGTCATGTGCGGGATGTCGAGCTTGTCGACGCTGTCGGACGGCTTGTGGTAGTCGGCGTGCAGCGAGCCGGCGCTCAGCGAGTGCGCGACGATGCCCTGCCGCACGAACGAGTAGTTGTCGCTGGCCGCGAACAGCTGCGACGCCATCCGGAAGTCGGTCAGCGCGATGCCGCCCCGCCGCAGCGCCGGCTCGACGATCGCCGCGAAATCGCTGAGCTCGGCGCCGGTGATCCAGGCCATGCCTTCCTTGCCCGGTTCCGGCCGGCCGATCATCTCGATGTTCAGGTTGGCCACGATCGAGGCGATCGGCACCGGCGGTTGCCTGCAGAACGCCGCCGAGCCCAGCAACCCCTTCTCCTCGCCGGTGAAGCAGACGAACAGCACGCTGCGTTGCGGCGGCGGCTGCTTGCTCATCGCTTCGGCCAGCAGCAGCACTGCGGTGGTTCCCGTCGCGTCGTCGTCGGCGCCGTTGTAGATGTGGTCGCCGCCGACCGGCGCGCCGACGCCGACGTGGTCGTAGTGGGCGCTGACCACCACGTGCTCCTCCCGCTTCGCGCCGCCGCGCAACAGGCCGACGACGTTGCGTTGCGCGACCTCGGTCTTCGCCGGTTGGCCGACCGACCAGGTCGCGGTCCACGTCGCTTCGCGGCGGTCGTCCGGCGCTGCGGGCAGCAGACCCTTCTTGACCAGCAGCAACGGTCGCGCCGCCTGCCGCCGGCCGCCCAACACCGAACGGCTGCCCGCCGCCTTCAGCCAGAACGGGTGGTCCTCGGCGACCTCGCACACGACCAGCCGCCGCGCCGACTCGGCCTGCAGCATGCGCTGCAGCACCGGATCGTCGAGCAGCGCCACCGTGGCGGGCTCGCCGTCGCCGCGCAGCGCGTCGCCGGCAGTCCACTGCCGGGCCTCGGTGTCCCCGGCCAGCACGAACTCCTGCTGCTCGTCACCGACCTTGCGCACGAGCTTGAGCCGCACTTCGCGCGAATCGAGCACCTGGCCGGGCAGCGGAAATTCGTGGTACCACGAGTCGGGCCGCAGCTGCTGCAGGCCCGCGGCGGCGAAGCGCGCCGCGATCCACTCTCCGGCGGCGATCAGTTCTGGACTGCCGGTGTCGCGCCCGGCGCGTTCGTCGGCGGCGAGCCACGACACGGTCTCGAGCACGCGTTCCGCGGTGATCGGGGCGGCCTGGGCCGGCAGGGACACCGCGATGGCGAGCGCGGGCAGGACGAGTCGGTGCATCATGGGCGGGAGGGCGACAGCAGGTCGTTGAGCGCGCCGGAGCGGTAGCCGAACACGTCGAGCGCGACGAACGTGTAGCCGGCCGCCTTGATCGCGGCGCCGAGATCGGCGCGCATTGCGAACGCGCGTTCGAGTTCGTCGGGGCCGACCTCGATGCGCGCCAGCTGGTCGTGGTGCCGGACCCGGAACTGCCGGAAGCCGTGCGCGCGCAGCACCGATTCGGCGGCCTCGATGCGCGCCAGCACTGCGGCGTCGATCGGGGTGCCGTAGGGCACGCGCGACGACAGGCACGCGAAGCTCGGCTTGTCGGCGGTGCGCAGCCCGTGCTCGCGGCTGTAGCGCCGCACGTCGGCCTTGCCGAGGCCCGCGTCGACCAGCGGCGCCAGCACCCCGTGCTCGGCGGCGGCGCGCTGGCCCGGGCGGTGGTCGCCGAGATCGTCGGTGATCGCGCCATAGACGACCGCCCAGTCCGCGGGCGCGATCTGCGCGCGGTTCCGCGCCACCGTGACGAACAGTTCCTGCTTGCAGAAGTAGCAGCGGTCGCCGGCGTTCGCGCGATAGCCCGGCTGCTCGAGTTCGTGCGTGCCCAGCACGACGTGACGCACGCCGAGTTCCCGCGCCAGCGCCTCGGCCTCGGCCAGCTCCGCGCGCGGCAGCGACGGCGAATCCGCAGTCACCGCGACGCAGCGGTCGCCGAGCGTCTGCCGGCAGGCGTGCAGCAGTGCCGTCGAATCGACACCGCCCGAGAACGCGACCACGGCCCCGCGCAGCGCCGCGAGGTTGCTGCGCAGGGTGGCGAGCTTCTGGTCGTACGGCAACGAGGCGGTCGCGGGCAGCATCGTCGGCCGTTCTACCTGGGCCGGCCGTCCCAGGCCACCCGGCCGCCGACGACCGTCAGCAGCACCTTCGCCTGCAGGATCTGGTCCTCGGGACAGGCCAGCAGATCGCGGTCGAACACCGTGAAGTCGGCGAGCTTGCCGATCGCGATCGTGCCGAGGTCCTGCTCGGCGTGCATGCCGTGCGCAGCGTGCAGCGTGAAGCCGCGCAGCGCGTGTTCGCGCGACAGCTTCTGGTCCTGGCGGTAACCCGCCGCCGGGCCGCCACGTTCGCCGCGCGTGGTGACCGCCGCGAACAGGCCCTTGCGCGGATCGACGGACTCGACCGGGAAGTCGCTGCCGAACGGCACCACCACGCCGAGTTCGTGGAACGTGCGCCAGGCATAGGCGCCCAGCACGCGCTCGGGGCCGAGCCGCTCGGGCGCCCACGGCATGTCCGAAGTCAGGTGCGTCGGCTGCATCGACGGCAGCACGCCCAGCTCGCGGAAGCGCACGAAGTCGCTGGCGGCGAGCACCTGCGCGTGTTCGACGCGGAAGCGCAGCGACGCGATGCCGCCGTCGCGCTGCACCTCGGCGAACGCGTCGAGCACGGTGCGGTTGGCCCGGTCGCCGATCGCGTGTACGCACAGCTGCATCCCGGCATCGGCGCAGCGCTGCGCGATCTCGAGCACGGTGCCCTTCGGCATCATCGCCAGGCCGCGGTGCCCAGGCCGATCGGCGTAGTCGGCGAGCAGCGCCGCGCCGCGCGAACCGAGCGCGCCGTCCGACATCGCCTTCACCGCGCGCACCACGATCATCCCGTCCGGGGTCTGCCACGGTCCGCGCGCGATCAGGTCGCGTTCGCCGGCAGCCAGCAGCACGTAGGTGCGCAGCCGCCAGCGGCCTTGCGCGTGCAGCGCCACCATCGCGTCGAGCGCGCCCTTGCCGACGCCGGCATCGTGTACGGAGGTCAGCCCGTGCCGCAGGCACTCGTCGTGGGCGGCGAGCAGCCGCTCGCACAGCTGGTCTTCGGTCAGCGCCGGCGGCCGCACCGCAGTCATCGCGGCGTCGACCAGCACGCCGGTCGGCGCGCCGTCGCCGTCGAACAGGATCTCGCCGCCGCTCGGCGACTGGCTACCAGCCTTGACACCGGCGCCGGCGAGCACCAGGGCGTTGGCGATGCCGGCGTGGCCGTCGACGCGGGTGAGCCACACCGGATGGTCGGGCACCGCATCCGACAGCAGGCGGTGGTGCGGCAGCGCGCGTTGCCCTTCGGGCCAGTCGTTCTGGTCCCAGCCGCGGCCGAGCACCCAGGTTCCCTTCGGCAGCTTCGCCGCGGCCGCACGCACCTTGGTGACGATCTCGGCGAACGACGCCGTGCCGACGAGGTCCAGTTCCGCCAGCGCGGTGCCCAGCCCGAGCAGGTGGCCGTGCGCGTCCTGCAGCCCCGGCACGACGAACGCGTTCGCCAGTTCGACCTTCGTCTCGCCGTGGTGCCCGGCGATCACCGTGCCGCTGCGGACGAAACGGCCGTGCCGGGCTTCGAGGTTGCCCTGCCACGGCTGCCCGGTGCCGGTGTGCACCGTGACGCCGGTCACCACCATCGCGCCGGTCGGCGCGGGTTGCTGCGGCGGAGCGAGGACGGGGCTGGCGAGCGTGCCGACGACGCAGGCGAATGCGGCGAGCATCCGCGCGATGCTACGTCACGCCTCGTCGGGGGTGCAGCGGATCTCGCTGTCGCCGGTGAAGATGGTGCGGCGCCGCACCCGCCCCGCCGGCACCCGCGCGCCGGGGAACAACAGGCACTCGGTCAGCTCGCAGCCGCTGCCGACCTCGGCCCCCGCCATCGCGACGCTGCGCACCAGCCTGCTGCCCGGAGCGACCCGCACGTCGGGGCCGAGCCACTCGCCCTTGCCGCTCTGGCCGAGCAGCAGCAGGTTGAGGTCGAGCAGGTCCTGCGGGTAGCTGACGTTCATGTCGGCTTTCACCACCTCGGCCGCTTCGACCTTGTAGCCGTCGTCGAGGAAGATCTGGATCGAGTCGGTGATCTCGTACTCGTTGCGCATCGCGGTGCGCGGCGTGCGCCGCACGGCGTCGAAGAACGCCTGGTCGAACAGGTAGATGCCGCAGCCCTTCAGGTCGGTGCGCGGGTGGCGCGGCTTCTCGATCACCCGGTGCACGACGCCCTGGCTGTCGGTCAGCACCACGAAGTTGCGCTTGATCGCCTCGAGGTTCGGCTCACGCTTGCAGGCGAGCACGCCGCCGAGCCGGCCCTTCTTGAACCGCTCGAGCATCGAGCCGAGCTTTTCGGTGACGAAGAAGATGTCGCCGAGGAACAGGAAGAACGGCCGGTCGACGTGCGCTTCCAGGCGCGAGACCGCATGGGCGATGCCGAGCATCTCCTCCTGCTCGACGTACTGGATCGTGACACCGAAGCGGCTGCCATCGCCGAGCGCCTTCACCACCTCGTGGCCGAGGTGGCCGATCACGACGACGACGCGGCGGATGCCGAGCGCTTGCATCATCTCCAGCTGGTAGGCCATCAGCGGCTTGCCCAGCACCGGCAGGATGGGCTTCGGCCAATGTTCCGAGAACGGCCGCATCCGCGTGCCCTTGCCGGCGGCAAGGATCACGCCCATCAAGTCGTCGTCCACGTCGTGCGCCCCGCTGCTCAATCCACCCGCTGCGGCGTGATGTTGCGCACCAGCGAGATGCGGTTGGTGACCAGGCTCGAGATCAGCAGGTCGTTGCGGCCATCGCCGTCCATGTCCTGCAGCGACGCATCCGAGGCGCCGAAGGTGCCGGGGAACCCCTGCAGCACCGGGAAGCTGCCGCCGCCGTTGCCGACCAGCACGCGGAAGTCGCCGCTCTGCAGCGACGCGACCAGGATGTCGTCGATGCCGTCGCCGCTGAGGTCCTTGGCCAGCAGTGCCGTCGGCAGCGCCCCGGCCGCGAAGTCCTCGCCGCTGAAGCCGACCGGCGTGCCGAACAGCACGGTGACGGTGCCGGACACCGCGTTGCTGACCACCAGGTCGGCGCGGCCGTCGCGGTTGAAGTCGGCGGTCACCAGGTAGTTCGGGAACTGGCCGACCGGCACGCTCAGGAACGGCGTGAACGTCGCCCCGTCGTTGCGCAGCACCTGGATGTCCGACTGGTTGGTGCGCGATACCGCGAGGTCGAGCCGGCCGTCGCCGGTGAAGTCGGCGGCGACGACGTCGGCCGGGCCGCCGCCGAGCGGGATCACCCTCTCCTCGTCGAACACGAACGGCGTCGCGGTGCCGGGCACGAGGTGCACGCCGCCGCCTTCCCAGTCGCACACGACGATGTCCATGTCGCCGTCGCGGTCGAGATCGCCGAGTGCGATGCCAAACGGGAAGCTGCCGGAGCCCAGCGCGACCGGCGCGCCCGGCACCAGGTCGAACTGGTAGTCGCCCGGCGTCGAGCGGTTGCGCAGCACCTTGATGCCGCCGTTGACGCCGACCACGATGTCGGTCTTGCCGTCGCCGTCGAGGTCGCCCGCTTCGAGCTGGTAGACGCCGAAGCTGATGTCGAACAGCTTGTCGGTGACGAGCCCACCCGCCGACCGGCCGAGGAAGCACAACCGCGAGTCGTTGGCACTGCCGGTCACGCACTCGACGTCGCCGTCGCCGTCGAAGTCGGCGGCCTCGAGCCACGCCGCGGTCGGCAGGTCGGTGCCGTAGCTGCGCGCGCCGGCGAGTTCGCCGCTGTCCTTCGCCAGCCACAGGTTGACGCGGTCGCCGCCGCCCGACAGCGCGAACAGGTCCGGTTTGCCGTTGCCGTCGGCGTCGCCGACGAACGGACGCAGCGGCAGGCCGCTGGCGTCGAGCATCACCTGGGCGCCGACGCCGCCGCCCGCGAGCTGCGGTGCGATGCACATCGACGCGTTGAACGCGAGGCACGCACACAGGTCGGGCAGCCCATCGCCGGTCACGTCGGCGATCGTCGCCACCGACGGCCGCGCCGGCATCGGCACGTCGAACGAGGTGTAGTTGACCGGCTGCACACCAGGCGCGAACACGCCGCCCAGCAGACCGGTGACCACCACGTACTTGTTGGCGGTGTACGCGGACACCACGAGGTCGGCGACGCCGTCGCCGCTCAGGTCGCCCAGCGCCACCGCGCCCGGCGCACCCGCGATCGCGAGCACCAGGTACTGGCCGCCGAGGTTGCCGCCGGCGACACCGGGCAGGATCAGTACGCGGTTGCCGGCCGGATCGGCGATCACGAGGTCATCCACCTGGTCGCCGTTCACGTCGCCGCTCGCCAGGTTGAACGCCTGGCCGCCGCCGGGCAGAGCGAGTTGCTGCTGCAGTGCGACCGGGAAGCTGACGGTGCCGGCGGCGACGAGGCCCCTGGCGACGAAGACCTCGGGCGCCGATGGCCGCGTCACCGCGATGTCGAGCGCGCCGTCCTTGTTCCAGTCGCCGACCGCGACCGCCAACGCACCGGCACCCACGGGCAACGTCGCCGCGAGCGTGAACACGCCGCCGCCGTCGTTCAACAGCACGTCGGTCGCGTTCGCATCGCTGCGCACGATCACCAGGTCCTGGTCGCCGTCGCCTTCGAGGTCGCCGCCGGTCATCCAGATCGGCAGGCCGCCGAGCTGCTGATCCTGACCCTGCGCGCGCGTGAACGAAGCACCATTGCCGACCATCACCCGCAGTTCGCCGGTCAGGCTGATCACCGCCATGTCGAGCACGCCGTCGCCGGTGAAGTCGGCGACGCGGTAGTCGGAGTGCACGCCCGTTCCGGTCGACACTTCGACGCGGGTCTCGAACACCGGGGCGGTGCCGATCGTGCCCGCGCCGATGGTGCCGTTGTGCTTGGCGCACGCACCGACCACGGCGGCGAGGACGAGGGAGGCTGGGAGGCGGCTCGGATTCTTCATGGGATTGGCGAGTGGAGGTCCCGCAGACCGCAGAAGCGTAGCACAGGCCCCGCGCACCCGCGGTGCGGCGCAAAGCACTCGCGCCGCGCGGCCGGCCAGCACCACCTTCCCGTTGGCGTTGGCACCGCCCGTTCTGCGTCTCGAACCGGGACTCAGATGCCACCGGACGGCGCCAGGTAGGTCCGGGCCCGCTGCACGTAATGCGCAGCCCGCCACCGCATCGCCGTCATCTCGTCGTCGGTGACCTGGCGCACGATCTTGCCGGGCATGCCGAGCACCACCGACCGCTCCGGGATCACCGCGTTCTCCTTCACCAGGGCTCCGGCCCCGATCAGCGAATACGCGCCGATGCGCGCGCCGCCCAGCACGATCGAACCCATGCCGATCAGCGCGTAGTCGCCGATCTCGACGCCGTGCACGATCACGCCGTGGCCGATGGTGACGCCCCTGCCGATGCGCAGCGGGGCGCCGATGTCGACGTGCACGCAGGTGTTGTCCTGCACGTTGGTGTCGTCGCCGATCTCGATCCACGAGTCGTCGCCCCGGATCGTCACGCCGAACCAGATGCCGACGTCGTTGCCCAGCCGCACGTCCCCCACCACCGTCGCGTTGTCGGCGACCATCGCGCGGCCGCGGCGGCGCAGGCGGCCGACCATGTCGGGATGAACGAGGAACTCGCGTTCGCTGGGGTTCGGGTTCATCGGCGGTACAGCACGTCGAGCGACCCGGGCCAGCCCAGGGTCACCGCCACGGTGACGGCATTGTGCAGCGAATGCGCCGCGATCGGCGCAAGCAGGCTGCGGTGGCGGAGCGAAAGCCAGCCGAAGAAAGCGCCGAGCAGGCCGACCGGCAGCGCGTAGGGCAGGGTGTGCGCCAGCCCGAACACCGCCGCGGTCAGCCCGATCGCCGCCCAGGGCGGCATCACGCGCAGCAGTGCGCCCTGCAGGTAGCCACGGAACACGATCTCCTCGGCAACGGGCGCCGCGATGGTGATGCCTGCGATCACCAGCCAGAAGCCGGCGTCGCCGAACGGGCGCGTCGCCAGGTACTCGAGCGGGAGCTGCGGCGTCACCTGCACGAGGCCCAGGTAGGCGAACAGCAAGCCACCCCACGCCAGCACGAACGGCACGTACGCGGCGAACACGTGGAACGGAGCCACGGGGTACCACGGCGACGCCGGCCGCTGCCGAATCGCGAACGCGGCGACGGCGGCCGCAGCGACCAGCAAGGCCCCCATGCTGCCAGCCACGTTCGCGGCGACGGTCGGATTGTCGGCAACGAAGCCGAGCCCGCGGAACGCATCCCACAGCAGCACCGGCCCGATCGCCAGCATCGCAAACGCGGCGACGAAGCGCGCGACCAGCACCGGTACCGGCACCTCGGGCACGTTCATTCGCCAGCGATGATGCCACTCGTCGGCGACGACGCCGACGCGTACAGCTTCTTGCCGATGCGACCGGCGAGGAACGCATCGCGGCCCGCTTCCGCCGCCGCCTTCATCGCCCGCGCCATGCGCACCGGATCCTTCGCCAGCGCCACGCCAGTGTTCAACAACACGCCGTGCGCGCCGAGTTCGAACGCGATCGTGACGTCGCTCGCGGTGCCGACGCCGGCGTCGACGATCACCGGCACCTTGGCGCGCTCCAGGATGATCCGCAGGTTGTTCGGGTTGAGGATGCCTTGCCCGCTCCCGATCGGCGCGCCGGCCGGCATCACCGCGGTGACCCCCACGTCCTCCAGCCGCTTCGCCAGCACCGGGTCGTCGCTGGTGTAGCACAGCACCACGAAGCCTTCCTTGACCAGGGTCTTCGCCGCCTCGAGCGTGCCGATCGGATCCGGCAGCAGCGTGTCGGGATCGCCGAGCACCTCGAGCTTGACCAGGTCGCCGATGCCGAGTTCGCGGCCCAACCGCGCGGTGCGGATCGCGTGCTCGGCGTCGAAGCAGCCGGCGGTGTTCGGGAGCAGCGTGTAGCGGTCGCGCGGCAGGTAGTCGAGCAGGGTCTTGCCCTGCGGCACGCCGGTCTGCATGCGGCGCACGGCGACGGTCACGCACTGGGTCCCGGATGCGGCCAGCGCTGCGACCATCGAGTCCATCGATGGGTACTTGCCGGTGCCCAGGAACAGGCGCGACTGGAACGTGTGTCGGCCCAGGCTCAGCGGTTGGTCGGTCAGCGTCACGTTCGCGATCGTGCGGGGCGGGTGGTTCGAGGGCAAGGGTGGTACGCCGAGGCCGCAAGTCGTAGCATCGCGCGAACGCTCGCGGCCGGAGCCGTGACACCTTCTTGCGTCGCCTGGCGTCTGGTTCCGCTCAGTCGCGCGGGTTGCGGACTGGCCGAACTCCTACGGTGCGAAGGCGCGCGCCGGCATCCGTCGGAAAGCGTGCCGACGACGTGCAGGTCTCCACACTGGATTCGAACGAACCGCCGCAGCAGACTCTCTGGCCCACGCCAGAGCTGTCCTCACACCACTCCGCCACGTTGCCGTAGATGTCGTGCAGTCCCCAACCGTTCGGGCGAAGGGACCCGACTGGAACATGGCTCTGGTGTCCGTCTTTCCATGCAGGTCGGGGCAAGTCCCCAACCTGAAGCACAGGAAGCTCCTCCTCGGCCAGGTTGCAGGCCGACCGCAGGTCCGCATCGGCGAACGCACGTGGCGTCGTTGTCCCCGCGCGGCACGCAAACTCCCACTGCTGGCCGCTCGGCAGGTGCATGCCGTTGTCGAGCAGCGCCGCGCGCGCGGCCACCCACGCAACGAACTCGACTGGATTGGCATTCGTGACGAACTCCCGCTTGTCGCCCTGGCTCCCGACCTCGAAGCGCCCGGCGGCGAGGCTGCTCGGCGTGCGCAAGTCCACATCGCGTCGCCACAGCCGACACCATTGACCCTGCGTCAGCTCATGGCGCGCGACCAGAAACGGCGCCATCTCTTGCGCCGCAGCATTCGTGCCGACCATGCCACCGGGCACGAGCACGAAGACGATACCGGTCATGCCGGTGACCTGGTAGTTGCCCTCGGCATCCGGCCGCGGAATCGCGATCTGCTCCGCTGGCGAACGCCCATCCCAGGCGCTGCGCAAATCGTAGAACTCGTACAGCCCGGTCTTGGGGTTCCGGCCGATCGGCGCGAGGTCCCGCATCGTGCCCGGCCCGAACTCGATCGCGTGACCGCGATACTCGAGAATGGCGGCGACATCCTTCCGGGCGCGATCCCAGGTCGTCCACTTCGGATGTGCCCGCAAAGTCAACAACTCGATCTGGCGCTCCCAAACCAGCTCGCGTTCGACCTGCCCTCGCCTCACTTCCAGGGCAGCGAGGTTCGCAACCAGCCGTGTCAGCTCCCCGTAAAGGAAGGAGGTCAGCTTGTCGGCTTCGTTGAACAACACTCGTTGACGTTCGAGTTCGGCAAGTTGCGCACGTCCCTTGGCCAGGCGGCTGCGTGCCCGCTCGACGGCCAATGGCGCGAGTTCGAGCTTGGTGGGCATCACCTGGTGCGCCCGCTCGATTGCACTGATGATGCCGGCGTTGTCCGCCTTCTCCGCGTCCGTCCAAGCTCGCACGAGAGCAACGGCACGTTCCAGTTCAGCGCGTGCAGCAGAATCGAGACCCTGTGCAGCCCACGCCCAGGCGAGGCAGCGCCGGCAGAACGGCTCGGTGATCCGACGGTTCGCAGCGTTGAGTCGCTCCAACCCGCCCACCATCTCACGGCAGGCTGCGAGAAACGCATCCGGAAGCGCAACCTTCGCGCTCGACTCGCCTAGGAGCGGCCGCTCACCAAGCAACCCTTCGTCCTCGATCCAACTCGCCGACATGTCGGCGAGCGTGTACAGCCGGGCCTGCCACGCGATCTCCCGCTCACCCTCCATCCGCTTCAACTCCGGCGGGACGTCCGGATCGCGAAACAAAGCAGGGTCCGCGCGTACTCGTTCGACCCGCAGCAGCCACTCGAGATGCTGCTCAAGATCCCGGCACCGTGTCCTCGCCTCCTCGACCGCCGGTGCGACGTTCGCGTCCGGCTCTCCACCCGACACCGCGCCCCGGCGCAACTCGTGAATCTGGTGTTCGAAGCCAGCCCGCTTGCCAGACAGCTCGCTTGCGTGCGCCAACCAAGCCTCGATCTTCTGCGCTCGCTGCGCACGAGGTACGAACAACCCGTCAGCCTCCTGCATCATGCGCGCCACATCGACGACGTTCTTCAGCTGTTCGACTTGGGCGATCGCAGTCGCCAAGGCGGCACTTTTCTGCTCGAGGGTCGCTTGCGCCGCCTTTGACACAGCCGTGGCCCGCTCGGCCAGTTTTGCTTGTTCGCGAAGGTGTTCGACTTCTCGCTTGGCCTGCAGGACCTGCTCTTGGGCAACCGCGCTCGTTTGCATCGCCACCCGCGCCTTGTCCTCGGTGGCCGCCAGCGCCGATTCGGCGGTCTTCCAGAGCACGACCGGCACCGCCAACCCAACTCCCAGGAACACGACCACCGCCAGCAGGCCCGCCACAACCCTGTTGCGCCGCGACCACGCGATCACCTCCGCCACGGCGCCGGTCCGGTAGGCGCGCACGACGCGCTTCTCGAGATACGCGCGCAGATCCTCGCTCAGTTCGCGCGTGTCCGCGTATCGCGCCGCCATGTCGCGCGCCATCGCCTTCTCACAGATGGCAACGAGTTCAGCGGGTACCCCCTTGCGCAACGAAGGTACCGAGGGCGGTGGTCCCGCCTGCACCGCGGCGAGGATCACGTACGGACTTACCCGCGCGCCGGAACTGACGTACGGTTGCCGGCCGGTGAGCAGCTGGTACAGCATCGCGCCGATCGCGTACACATCGGCGCGCTGGTCCAGCAGTTCGATCCTGCCCTCGGCCTGCTCCGGCGCCATGTAGCTCGGCGTGCCGACGACCGCGCTGTCCATCGTCAAAAGCGGCGAGTCGCTGTCGGCCTCTTCCTTGCTGCGGTCCGTGCGCACCTTGCTGATCGTCTCGGGCCGGATCCGCAGATCCCGCCGCTCCTGCCCGCCAACAACCTTCGCCAGACCCCAGTCCATCACGTAGACCTCGCCGAACTTGCCGACCATCACATTGCTCGGCTTGAGGTCGCGGTGCAGCACGCCCTTCTGGTGCGCGAACGCCATCGTGTCGCAGACCTTCAGGATCACTTCGATCGCTCGCGTCTCGGTCCAGCCGCCTTCGCCCGCGTACGCTTTCCAGAACACTTCGTCGGCGGTGTCCCCCTTCACGAGCCGCATCGTGAAGTACACCCGGCCCGTGCCGTCGATGCCGAGTTCGTGCACTGGCACCACCCCCGGATGGTCGAGCTGGCCGGTGATCTGGGCTTCGTCGAGGAACCGCTGCAGCACCTGCGGATCGACCGATGGCGTGCCGCCACTCGGCGGGGCGTCCTGGCCGAGCACTACCTTCATCGCGAGGTTCCGCTGCAGGTCGAGGTCGCGCACGCGCAACACCGCACCCATGCCACCGCGACCGATCTCGCCCTCGAGCTGGTAGCGGTCCGCCGAGATGGGCGGCCGACTTCGCAGGCGCCGCAGCTTCTCGTCGCTCGCAGTCGACAGCGGGTCGGGGGTTGGGTCCGGCATGGTAAGGGCTCACGCGGAAGGCTATCGGCGTCGGATCCTGCGTCGAGTCGCTGGCCGACTCCCCGCTTCCTCGCAAGTCCCCGCTTCCTCGCAAGCTGATTCTGGACCACCGAGCGCCGCCGCACTCCGACCAAACCGCGCCCCCCGCGACGCGCGGTTGTGCCAGGGCAGACGAACATCCGGGCACTGCGGTCCGACGCCGCCATCACCAAACCGCTTGGCCGGCAGTGGGAGCGACCAGGATGCACTTCACTCAACGATCGATGTTCTTCTAACTCATTTTCGACAGTTTGCCGGACAGCCCCCAGGGATCTCGCGGGTTTGGCGGCCGCGCCGGGATCGTTGGCACTACACGACCGCCTCGGCGGTTGAATGCGCGGGCCCGAGAGCGGTGACG
>JBASWX010000677.1:0-6522 GCA_049276695.1 Planctomycetota bacterium | reverse complement strand
GCCCTGACCTGCTCGGGGCCCTGCTGATGGCGCTCGCCGGCGTCGCCTGGGGTGTCTACACGGTGCTCGGCCGCTCCGCCGGCGAACCGGTCGCCGCGAACGCGCGCGCGTTCGTGTTGAGCACGCCGCTGGCGCTGCTGGCCTGTGTCGTGCTGCCCGACGCAGTCCCGATGACCGACCGCGGCTTCACGCTCGCCGTCGTCTCCGGTGCCTTGACGTCCGGCATCGGCTACGCGATCTGGTACCGCGCGCTGCCGCAACTCGGCGTCGCGCGCGCCGCGTTCGCGCAGCTCGCGGTGCCGGCTCTCGCCGCGTTCGGTGCCGTTGCCTGGCTCGGCGAAGCGATCACGCTGCACCTCGTGATCGCCGCGGCGCTGGTGCTCGGTGGCACCGCGATGGCGCTCGCCGCACGCACTGCCGCGCGGCGCTGACCTGCCGCTCCCTCACACGATCGTGCACTCGATCGCCGGGCCGAGCGCCCAGGCGCCGCCGTTGCTCTGGCCGAACGACTGCAGCCGGAACTGCACACCGACCGGCGCCGTCAGCGGGATCGTGAACGACGCTCCGGCGACGCCTTGTTGGCACGCCGTCGGCACGAACGGCGGCGCGCTGGTGATGCCCCAATCGAAGATCACCGGCGTGCCGAGCAGCAGCACGTTGTCGATGCCGGGAATCGCGAGGCACGGTGCCGGGATGCCGATCGCGATCGCGTACAACGTCGCCGGCGCGCTGTAGTGCATCACCGAACGCGCCTGGCCGCGGCCGACGTTGCCGCCGAACAGCGGCGTGCAGGTCACCGGGCCGCAGTCCTGGCCGAAGATCACCGTCAGCATGCCACCGCTGAGCGTGAGGCCGATGTCGAGGGCCTGGGCAGTGGCGGCGGCGGGAGCGAGGGACAGGGCGAGCAGGAGAGAGCAGACACGCTTCATGGTGGTCCTCCGAAGGTCGCGTGAAGATACCGCGGCGATCCCGGAGCGAGGCGCGTCGACGCCGACCGGCGTACGGCGAGTTTCCCGGTCCGGCGCCGCGCCGGACCACACCGCGGCCTCGCTGACTGCACGCCCCTTGCGCGCCTTGCAAACCGCGGCGGCGCGGGTTCCCGTTCCAGCCATGGCCGACTCGCTGTTCGATCCCGCCGGTCTCGCCAGGATGCTCGCCCGCCTCGACGCACTGCCCGCCAACGCGACGCGACAGTGGGGCAAGATGACCGCCGGACAGATGCTGGCGCACTGCCAGCAGCCGTTGCGCGTGGCACTCGGCGAACTGAACCTGAAGCGTTCGCTGGTCGGCTTGCTGTTCGGTCGCCTCGCCAAGAAGAAGCTGCTGGCGCCGGCCCCCTGGAAGCCAGGCATGCCGACGGCGCCCGAGTTCAGGATCGCCGGCGACCGCGACTTCGCCAAGGAGAACGCGGCGCTGCGCGCGCTCGTCGAACGCTTCGGCAAGGGCGGACCGGCGGCGTTGACGAAGCAGCCGCATCCGTTCTTCGGCCCACTGACGGTCGACGAGTGGCAGGGCCTGCAGTGGCGCCACCTGGACCACCACCTGCGCCAGTTCGGCTGCTGATCGCGACCGGCAACACGCCGATTCCGCGTAGGGGCCGGCAGCGATGTTGTGGCGGGCGACCATGGCGCGGAATCCGGCGCGGGCGGACCGGCGGCCCCGGGGGGCGGTGCGCTGATGCGGTGGCCAGGCTTCCTGCGCGACCGCGTGCGCAACCGCAAGGCTAAGGCACTGCTCGCCGCCGCCGATGCGCACTGGCGCGCCGGCGAGCCTGACGCTGCCGTCGCCGCCTGCCGGCAGGCGGTGGCCCTGTGCCCGGAACGTCCGTGGTTCCACGACCAGCTCGGGCACGTGCTGACCCACCACCATGCGTACTGGCACCATCCGGCGCTGACCGGGCGGCTGCTCGCGAACGCACGCCTCGCAGAAGCGATCGCCTGCTGGCAGCAAGCGATCGCCCTCGGCTGGACCAGCCACTGGACCCAGTTCGCCCTCGGTCACGCACTGACCGCGCAGGGTCGCTTCGCCGAGGCCGCGCAGCACCTGCGCCTCGCCACCGACCTGCAGCTCGCCGAGCGGCGGCCCGGACACGTCGCCAGGTACGGCACGACGGGCGAGGTTCGCGGCCCCGACTTCCTGATCATCGGCGGCGTCAAGTGCGGCACCACGTCGCTGTACGAGTACCTGTGCCGCCACCCGCAGGTGCTGCCCGCGGTGTGGAAGGAGCCCGATTACTTCCGGTTTCCGGAACGCGGCCGCGCGTGGTACCTGGCGCACTTGCCACGGATCCCGCCCGGCGAACACTTCGTCGGCGGCGAAGCGAGCACGTGTTGCTTCGCGATGCCCGAGGTCAGGGTTCGGGTGCGCGCCGAGTACCCCGGCGTACGGCTGATCGCGATGGTGCGCGACCCGGTCGACAAGGCGATCTCCCACTGCCACCACGAACGCCAGCTCGGCGCCGAGTCGCGCCCGGTCGAGCAGGCGCTCGCCGCCGAGCTCGACCTGCTCGAGACGTCGCCGCGGCCCTGGGAGCTGGCGGATCGCTACTGGCGCGAGCACCGCGGCTACGTTTGGCTCGGCATGTACGCGTACTTCCTCGCCGGCTGGCTGCAGACGTTCCCGCGCGAGCAGCTGCTGGTGCTGACCCTCGACGAACTGCAGGCAGCTCCGGGCCCGACGATGGCCCGGGTGTTCGCGCACCTCGGCCTGCCCGACCACCGCGCCGATGACTACCCCGTGCACCTGCGCGGTCAGTACGAACGGCGGTCCGATCCGCTGCGCTCGCGGCTGGCGCGCTTCTTCGCCCCGCACAACGCGCGGCTGCAAGCGCTGCTCGGCCGGCGGCTGGCTTGGAGCAGCGCAGGTACGACCCATGTGAACGCTCCGAAGAGGGCGGACGAAGAACACTGAGCGGGCCGATCAGTGCAGCCTCATGGCCCCAGCGCCTTCGATCGCGCAACGAGCGCGTGGTAGGCTGCCGCAGTCATGATCCAGACGCTGCACATCGAGAACTACCGCTGCTTGCGCGATGTCACGCTGGGGCTCGAACCACTCACTGTGCTGGTCGGCGCGAACGCCTCGGGCAAGAGCAGCGTGTTCAGTGCGTTGAAGTTCGACCCCACAGCGGACGACCACTGGGCACGCAATCGTGCTGCCGAAATCCGCGTATCTGTCCGCGATCGCTCCGGAGCTGACGCCCGACTCCTCTACAACTCCGGCGGAGCCGTGCGAAGCGAAGGGCAGTGGCCAGCGACTCAGGTACTGCAGTTCGACCTCAGGCAGCTTCGATCTCACAACGTCCTTCACGAGTTGCGCCAGATCGGGTCCGATGGCCTTGGCCTTGCCAACGTCTTCGCCACCCTGACGCGGCGCGAGCAGGACTCGATTGCGCGCCGCTTCTGCGCCCTGGTGCCGATGTTCAACGACGTCGCCGCCCGCCCCTTCCGCGATGGCCGGCACCGCATGGTCTTCCAGGATCGCTGGCGCAGCGAGACCTGGTATGAGCCAGAACAGGTTTCGGACGGCACCATCCTGATGCTCGCGTTCCTCCTGCTACCACATCAGGTACCGGCGCCCGACGTCATCGCGATCGAGGAGCCAGAACGTGGGCTGCATCCTTTCCTGATGCGCGAACTGATCCGCGCACTTCGTCAAGTCTCACAGCCAACCGATGGCGCGCGGGCGGTGCAGGTGTTGCTCGCCACGCACTCGGCGGACCTGCTGGAGTCCGTCGAGCCGAACGAGGTCCGCTTCCTGAACCGCAGCAAGGAGACGGGAGAGACGGTCGTGCAGTTGGCGCCGGTCCGGGACCCCGTATGGCCGACCGTGCTGCGCGAGTACGACAACTCCCTTGGCGACATCTGGCTGTCTGGAGGCCTCGGAGGCGTTCCGAGCAGCTGATGGCCTTTCCGGTCACGTTGTACGCCGAGGGACCCGCCGAGGATCGCGGCGCCGATCCGTTCCTGCCGCCATCCGGCCAACCACTCACTGCGAGCCAATGTGGCCCCGCCCACGAGTTGGTTGCTCGCCTGGTCGCACGCGAGCGGTCCGTTGCCCAAGCCGAGATCCAGTTCCTCGCCCCGGCACAGGTGAAGGGCAGGTTCCCCCGCGGCAGCGATTTGCACGACCCCAGGCTGCTTCGCCGGCTGCTCGCAACCACGCAACTGCGCCGGATGCACCTCGCACTGGTTCTGGTCGACGAAGATGGTGATTCCGGCCGACGTCGCAACCTGATCGGGCGAACCACGAACCTCCCAGGCCACCGCGTGATCGCCGTCGCCGTGCGCGAGTTCGAGTCCTGGTTGATCGCCGACCAACGAGTCCTGCGCACTGTCCTGCAAGTGCAAGCCACTCCTCCAGCGGCCGTGAGCATGGCGCCGCGCGAGGCCAAGCAACTCTTGCATCGCTGGATCGACAAGCACCTGGATTCCTCCGATCAGGACTTGCGTGCCCAGCAGACGCGGCAGTTGCGAATGCGCATCGCCCAGACCATCGACCTCGCGACCCTCGATCGGCAGGCGAGCTTCCGGCGCTTCCGAGACGATCTTCGCGAGGCCCTTCGGGCGATGAACGGATCGCGCCACCCGGCGTGACCTCACCGGCCCACCCTTCGTTCACCCTTTCGTCCACAGGATGTCGAGTCGCCGGTCGCCCGTGGCCGCACCGGTGAGATCCATCGGCCGCCGCCCGTCGCGCGTGCACTCGAACGGCCGGAAGCCGGCATCCTGCAGCCACTGCAGCAGCGCCGCCGGGTCGCTGCCGGCGCGGCGGATGTACTTCGGCGCGAACTCAGCCAGGATCACCGGCGCCGCCGCGAGCAGCGAGCGCGCGCCCTGCAGTGCCGGCAGCTCGTAGCCCTCGACGTCGATCTTGACGAAGTCGACCGCGGCCGGCGCGATGCGTTGTGCGCGCAGGAAGTCGTCGATGCTGACCACCGGCACGTCGATCGGCCGCAGCCCGTCCATCGGCACCAGCGAATGGCGGCCCATGTTCTTGTCGGGATACGGGAACAGCTGCATCGAGCCGGAGCGCTCGGCGACCGCGACCGGGTGCACGGTGACGTTGGCGATGCCGTTCTGCGCCAGGTTGTCGCGCAACAGCGCCAGGTTGCGCGGCTCCGGTTCGAAGGCGTGGATGCGCGCGCGCGGGCAGCGCCTGCTCAGCAGCAGCGAGTACCAGCCGAGGTTGGCGCCGATGTCGAGCACCACCGCGTCGTCGCGCAGCACCAGGTGCTGCAGCACGAAGTTGCTGAGCAGCAGTTCGTGCACGCCGCGCTTGTAGAGGTGCCGGCCCATCACGTCCTTGGTGTAGGCCCGCACCGACAAGCCGATCGGCTCGATGCGCGCGGTCAGCAGGCGGCGGCGCAGGATCTGGCGCAACGCGAAGTACTTCAGCGACTGCCACGCCGAACGCCGCTCCGCCACCGCGCACGCCGGCGCGCCATCGTGATGCCCGTTCATGCGGCCGCCCGCAGCCGGTCCACGGCCCGACCCTGCCAGACTCCGTGGGCCGCCATCAACGGTCCGAGCCCGCAGTAGATCCAGCCCGGCAGTCCGAACCTGGTGCCGACGCCGAGCACCGCCAGGACGATCGACAGCGCCGCGACCCCGGCCTGCAGCAGGCATTGCACGATCGCCGACCGCGTCAGGAAACGTTCGACCCGATCGAGCCCCAGTGCCGGGGCGAACGCCAGCGCCCGCCAGTACATCAGCGCCAGCACCACGAACAGCAGGCCGTAGCCGAGGCCATAGAACGTGAACAGGCGCACGGCGTCGGCGCTGCCGTCGAACCCGACACGCACGCGCTTCTCGTCCAGCTCGCCGATCTTGCCGAACGCACCGACCGCGAGCGCCGTGAACAGCCACTTCAGCGGGTACGCGTAGGACAGCAGCAGGAACAGCAGCACCAGGTGCAGCAACTTGATCCAGCCGTCCTGCAGGTCGTAGCGGCGCGAGAACAGCCAGTGCTCGATCCAGATGTAGGCGATGATCGCGAAGCACGCCGCGAACGGCACCAGCGCCTTCATCGCCACCTTCAGCTCGGCGAACGTCTCCGGCGGCATGGCACGCAGGAACAGCAGGCCGAGCACGATCGCGAACACCGAATCGCTCAGCGCCTCCATCCGCGTGACGCTCGTGCCGCGCCAGCGGAACTCACGATCGAGCCACCGCGGCGCGACGGGCACCTGTTCGACCATCGCCGAAGGATGCACGGTGCCGGCGGGAAAAGCGACGGGCTGTTCCCGAGCGCCAGCGGCGCTGGCCGACCGGGCCCTAGGATGCAGCGGTGATCTTCCGCCGCTTCGCCTGTGAGACGCTCGCGCAGAACTGCTACCTGGTCGGGCACGGCGACGAGGCCGTGATCGTCGACCCACGGCGCGACATCGACGACGTGTTGGCGTTCGTGCGCGAACAGCGCCTGCGCGTGCGGCTCGCAGTGGCGACCCACGTGCACGCCGACTTCGTTGCCGGGTTGCACGAGGTCGCGGCCGCGACCGGGGCGACCGTGGCGCTCGGGGAACGC
>JBASWX010000676.1:0-2193 GCA_049276695.1 Planctomycetota bacterium | reverse complement strand
CGTCGTCGCGTGCCTCGTCGCCTTGCCGCTGGGACTCGGCCTGCTCGGCGGCGGTGGCGGCAGCACGCTCGCTGCCTACGGTGGCAGCGCGACGCGCGCACTCGAACGGCTGCCGCGGCTGCCCGAGATCGCGTTTGGACTGCTCGATCACGCCGTGCTGCGCGGCCAGTTCGGGGTCGCGTTCGTGCTGCCGCTGGTCGCCGCGATCGGTCTTGCCCACCGCCGCCAGCGCAACCCGGCCGCGATGCACTGGCTGCTCGCCTTCGTCGTGCTGCTGCCGCTGCCGTTCCTGCTGTCGCCGCTCGACGACCTGCAGCACCACCTGCGTTCGACGATGGCCCGGCTGTTGTTCCACCAGCTCGGGCCGGCGCTGCTCGCCACCGGCATCGCGATCGCATCGCTGTGCGAACCGGAAGGCGGCGCGAACGCTCAACAGACAGCGCCTCACTCCATGTAACGCCGCTTCCGGCGAACGACGACGTCGACGAGGTAGCGCCAGTACGGCTGCAGGCACGAACGCTGCAGCCACCAGAAGCGCCACGCACTGCCAGCCCGCAGCGGCCGCAGGCGGGCGCGTTCGGCCAGGATCGAGCGAGCCTGAGCCAGCGCCGCCAGTCGGCCGCGCACGAGGATGCGCGCCAGGTCCCACTGGCCGGCGAGCAGCGCCAACGGCGGCACGCACAGCCAGGTCAGCAGGTGCCACGGCAGGTTCAGCAGGGCGACCAGCCACGGCACGTTGACCCAGTAGGCATGGGTCATGTTGCGGACCGAGCGGATCCGGAACGCATCGTCGCGCACCTTCTGGATGCTCTGGCTGAGCTTGTGCCGGACCATGGCGCCGGGCACGAACCAGCACTCGTGGCCGGTGGTGGCGAGGCGCAGCGACAGGTCGACGTCCTCGAAGTTGGCGAAGTAGTCCTCGCGCAACAGTCCCACCGACCGCAGCGCGTCGGCGCGGTAGAGCGCAGCCCCGGCGCAGGCGCCGAGCACGCGGCACGGGCGCTGGAACTCGGCGGCCGGCCGGTTGCGACCGCGCGGCACGGCTTCGCCGGTCGTCAGCAGTTCGGTGCCGGCGTTCTCGGTCGACGACGGGTCGCTGAAGAAGACCATGTGGCTCGCCAACAGGCCCGCGGCCGGTCGCGCCTCGGCGACGGCGACGAGGCGCGCGAGCCAGTCCGGAGCGGCGACCGCGTCGTTGTTGAGCAACGCGACGTAACAGGCGCGACCTTCCGCGAGCACCAGCCGGATCGCGGTGTTGTTGCCGCCCGAGAAGCCGAGGTTGGCGCCGTTGCGCAGCAGGCGGATGCGCGCGCCGTACTCGCGCTCGAGCACGCCGGCTTCGTCGTTGGCCGAGCCGTTGTCGGCGACGATCACCTCGACGCGCGGATGGCTCTGCGCCAGCAGGCTGACGATCGCCCCGCGCGTGTCGTTCAACCCGTTCCAGTTGAGCACGATCGCGGCGACGAGCGGCGGCTCAGAAGTGTCGGAGGTGGTCGAAGGCGACGGCAAGGCGGCGAGTGAAGCCGGGCGCCGCCTCGCGCGCCACCGGAACGGCGGCGGAATGCGATCGCGGGCGGCAGCGTGCCAGCTGCAGTCAGCGCGCCGGCTGGTGCGGTCTGGTGCTGTCGGCGTGCGCCGCCGTCAGCGCGAGCTGTCGCAGCAACCACTGCCGCACGTCGTAGTCGCGGTAGCCGCGCCCCTGCAGCAACTCGACGAGGCTGCGGCCCTCGCTCCGCGCCGCCGCCCACGCCGCGCGCAGCGTGTCCCATTCACTGGTCGCGCGCGCCACTTCGCGGCGCTGGCGCGCGAGGCGGCGCGCGTCGTCGATCGCCGACAGCAGCATCAGGGTGCCGGCAGCGGCGCCGAACAAGAGCCACGCCCACAACCGGGTGGGCACGTAGAGCATCATCCACGCGCACACGAACGTCAGCAGCGCGCCCGCCAGCGTGCGCATGCCCGGGTCGCGTTCGATCGGCAGCTCGCCGACTTCGAGCCGCGCGCGCGGTGCCGCGATCACCGACGGTGCAACGGGCGAGGCCGTGACCGCAACCGGGACGACGCCGGCCGTGATCGAAGCCTGTTGCCGTCGCCGTTCCACGCGCTGGCCCCAGTGCCGGGCGCGCCGCGCCAGCAGTTGGCGCGCGCCGGGCTCGCAATAGCCGCGCGCCGCGAGCAGCACGACCAGGTCCTCGC